>JBNNDZ010000431.1:0-6001 GCA_050285865.1 Puniceicoccales bacterium | reverse complement strand
TTCGTTTTCGATCGGGATTTCTTGGGGGCGGCTCCTTCGATCTCCAAATAAATCGCATGGGCGGCACCCCCGGTAATCGTGAGTCCCGCGGCCTCACGCTCACAAAAACGATAATAGGCCGCGCCGCGCGCGACTGCCAGGTGCGGCTCGTTATTGATGAGTGCAGTGGGCGTTTCGCCACCCTGCCAAGCTGCTGCTTGCGCGCTGAGTCGCTGCTGCAAAAGCGGCGAAGCAACGGTGCCCCCATTAAACAGCAATGCGTCAACCCGGCGGCCCCGCAGGAATCCCGCCAGATGGCGCGTCACCGCGGAATCCTTGGCATAGGGCAATCCCAGTTCGCGAATGCCTGTTGAATGCGTGTCCGGCTTGGCGTCAGCCGGGCAAGTCGGAAAAAATCCGTCCAGCAGTAAGGCACGTAATTCCGTCTCCGCAATCTCTGCACTGCGCGCGGACCCGAACAAGCTCGACCCCGCCTCGGTCACCGAGACGCGTAGCGTGCGGTTGCCGTCGGTTTCGCGTGAAAGAATGTCCTCCTTAAGCACGCGGCTTTGCGAAAGCAACTGCGCCCACGCACTCGACGACAGCGTGTTGCCTTCACCGGCGAGACGTGGTTCCAATGTTTTAGCAATGGCGAGGTCGAGGTTGTCGCCCCCCAGCAAAATATGCTCACTGACCGCGAGGCGGCGAATCGATGGACGTGTTTCTTCCGCCTCTGGAGCCGTGATTTCGAAAAGGCTGAAGTCCGACGTCCCGCCACCGATGTCGCAAACCAGTGCCAGTTCGGGCCGTTCGTTCAACTTTGGAAATGCAGCGGCGAGTTCCTCCGCGCCAGGATGCCTTTCGAGCCAGGCATAAAACGCAGCTTGCGGCTCCTCAAGCAATCGCGTTGAGGCGGGATAGCCCGCAAGCTCGGCCGCGTCGAGGGTCAGCCGTTGCGCATCACTGTCAAACGAAGCAGGCGCGGTGATGACAATGTCCTGCTTGTCAAAGCGAGCCTGCTTGTCATCCGCCGCCATCGATTGATCCCACACCGTGCGCAGGTAGCTGAGGTAGGCAGCCGACACTTCCACCGGTGAGAGCTTCCGCTCACTCGGCAGGACCGTTGATGCCCACGGTAGGATTTTTCCTTCGCGGTCGACGCCCCGATGGCAGAGCCACGACTTCGCGGAATAGGCCACACGCTCCGGCGAATGCGATGCCTGCTCGCGAGCCCATTGCCCCACGACACGCGAACGCGACCAGTCTGCCACCACACCGGTTTCGCCATTCAACTCGCGCGCCTCATCGTCGGTCAGGAAATAACAGAACGACGGCAAAACCGGATCTTCACGCCATTTTCCAAGCGCCTCGTATTGCGGCACAGCCAGCAGTTCCGTGCGCGGCGTAGCCGCCTGTGTGTCCACGTAAGCGAGCGCACAATTCGAGGTGCCGAGGTCGATGCCGATGGTGTAGCGGGAAGGCATTTTTTAATTGTGGAATGTGGATTGCTGAATGCGGATTTGTTAACTGACCTAAGTTAATTGACGAACATTGAAGCGTCGCTGCGGAGTAACGAAGCGGGAAGAATGCAGCACTTTATGGCATGCCACCAATTCGTAATCCAAACTCCGCCATCCGAAATGAACTCATTCAGTTCTGACGGAAAACTCCAATTTCCACGAGGCGTCGGATCGGGTGTGTTGCATCCAAAGTTCGAGCGCGCCGAGCTCCGTAACACGGCTGTGGAGCTTCACCGGGATCGCTTCACCGGCGGACATTCCGTCCTTGGGTGCCAGAGTGGTTTGAATGGCAGAAGTTTCCTCGAGGTCTTTTTCAGCATTGGGAACCACGCCACCCACGGCGTCGCCGGCGCGGGCGGTTGAACTGAAGAAGCGGAAACTGACTTCCTGCCCAACGACGAGGCCGAATTCTTGGCCATCGAGCACCGCTTCGGTCCCCTCTTCCATACCCTGCGGAACGACGCACACGCCCTTGACCGGCGGCTTGAAACCGGGAATTGCCAGCATCGTCGTTTCCAGCCCGAGGTAATAACTACGCGAGGCACCAGCCTTGATGCGGACGCCTTTGCCGGACAGCTTATTCAGCCCGTAGTAGCAAGCGCCCTGGGCGACCGCCAGGGCGTAATCACTGCCAGCGAGTTCACGTACCTCACCGCTGCCTGCCCACGAACGAAGTAATTCCAACAAACGCGCGCGTGCCGGTGCCGCATTGAAAAATCCGCCCTTGAACAGCACCGCCGAAGGCACCACCAGTTAACCAGACAGAGCCGCACTCCCCACCTGAGAGGACAACGTTTCACTGGAGCGAACGTTCTCCAAACTACGCTTAAGGAAGCGTGCAAGGTGCTTGCTCAAGACCGGGTCCGCCGCATAACTGAGGCCGAACTCTTTCAAACCGCCACCGGTTTTCTCCACCGGCATATCCGTGGGAGTGGTCAACGGCAGGAAGCCTTCCAACGCGATCTGCTCCAAAAGTTCGCGACGCAAGAGAGTGCTCACACTGCCTGCAAAAAGAGAGGACCCGCGAGAAGGCACTGCGACAGAAACCTCGGCCAGTTCGAGGTCTTCAAACAATTGTTCCTTGCCGGTACGGGCTGCGTGAACGAGCGCGAGGAATTGCCACTCGTCGATGTTAGCGCCCTCGGCTTCCATCTGCGCACGCAGCGCATACGCGAGCGCCAGGTCTAGGTTGTCGCCACCGAGGAGAATGTGTTCGCCAACGCTGACGCGCTCCAATTGCAGGTCACCGCCCTCACTCGATACCAGGATCAGGGAAAAGTCCGAAGTGCCACCGCCCACGTCGCATACCAGCACCACGTCGCCCGGAGTCACGTGCTCGCGCCAATCGCCGCCCATTTTTTCCAGCCAGGCATAAAACGCCGCCTGCGGTTCCTCCATCAGGATGACTTCGCCAAGGCCGGCATTCGTCGCCGCTTCCTGGGTGAGTTGCCGCGCAACTTCGTCAAATGAAGCCGGAACAGTCAGCACCACTTGCGTGCTTTCCATTGCCGCACCGGTGGTCTCACTTTGCGATGCAAAGCTTGCCCGCAACATTTCAAGATAACGCTGCGTGGCACCTAGCGGGGAAACCTTTTCTTCGGTGGCAATGCTGGTCGAGCCCCAAGGCAGGATTTTCTGCCGGTGATCGATCTGCGTATGGCAAAGCCAACTCTTGGCGGAAGTTACCAGCCGGTCCGGAATCTGCGCTCCGTGCTCCCGCGCAAAGCGTCCCACAAAACCGGGTTGCTCCGCAGCAACGCCGGGCACGGTGAAAGCGCCGACTTCAAATTCATTTGCGTTGGGCAGATACAGCGCAGAGGGCAAGCCCGGCTGTTCACCAAGGCTGTTCGGGCCAAACGGCTGGGCGACGTTGAGCACCGATAACGCACCCACTTCGACAGAAGCGAGCGTCATGGCAGAATTGCTGGTGCCCAGATCAATGCCAAGGCAATGGGTGGGTGTGGTCATTTTATGAATCAGGATGCGGCGTGAGTGATGTGCGCTTACGCTACCAGCAATCGTGCTACTTCAGCTCGACCTGGGCGGGAGCGATCGGCGGCAGCGGCGCGTCTTCGGCAAGTGCAAGCTTCGGCAGCTTAAACGCCGTTGCTTTCCAGCCCTTGTGAATGAGTTGTCCCTCATAAGGCGGCTCACCCTGAACTTTGCCCACGAGCCGGTATTGGGAAACGGCATAACCTGGCTCCAGCGTAATTGCGCTGTTCTCGGCCTGGTCAACCACCGGCTCAACCGCAAGGGCGTCTTTCATCACCGATTGGCAACCCTGATGAACCACCCGTGCGGCCGCGCCCACCTGAGCATCGGTGTAGGCGGCCACGTCGTCCATAACGAAGTCGACAAAGCGCCCCTTCTCCTGAAGTTGTGCGAGGAACTGGAGCAGCTCGGCGTGGTCGGGCTCCGCAGCAGGTGCGGGCTTGGGCGGCGGAGCGGACTCAACCACGGCAGGCTTTTCCTCGGGCTCGGGGGCTGGCGCAGCTGGCGACTCCTTCGGCCAACGGGCAGCGATGGCAATGGCAAGGCCGAGGCCAGCCACCACCCCCAGTGCATTCAGGGCCACGGTTTGCTCCGCCAACTGCGGCGCGAAGGTCAGCCCGTTCAGGAGGGCGACCAGCAGGCCGCCGATAAGTAAAATGGTTTTCATAACGAAAAGGACCATCGATGAAGGCAGAATGTTGCAGGAGTTCAAGACGGTATTCCCCGCGCCCCTGTCATTTGCACAACGTGGGCACAGAACCTCATCATGGGCAAATCCAGTTCCGAATTGACTACAGACTTAGCCTGTGATTTGTTTCCCGATTCTAATGGAGCGGTTTTGCCGCCGTAGCGTCATGTTAGTCGACATTCTCAAGAGCAAAATTTTACGAGCCGAAGTCACCGAAGCCGAAAAGGACTACGAGGGCTCGCTGGCCATCGACAAAGAGTTGATGGAGCGCATTGGCCTGCTCCCCTACGAGAAGATTCTCGTTGGCAACATCACCAATGGCGAGCGACTGGAAACTTACGCCATCGAAGCCCCGGCTGGCTCGCGTAAATTCGCGCTCAATGGTGCGGCCGCTCACCGTGGCAAGGTCGGCGACCTGCTCGTCATCATGTCCTTCGCCCGCATGACCGCGGAAGAGGCCAAGGAATGGACGCCCCGCGTAGTCGTCCTCGCCGACGGCAACCGCACGATCATCAAGGAGCGTGCCCCCGGCTTGGAAGAAGCTGAGTTTCGGGTGGTCTAGTTGGCAAGAGCAGCTAAGCTCCGCCTCATGATCGCCCACACGGTTCCGCAGTTCTTCACGTCTGATTTCGAAAAGACCTTCGCCTACTACGAAGAGAAACTCGGCTTTGAGCGGCAGTTTCTTTACGGTGAGCCCGCTGTTTACGGAGGAATGATGCGTGACGGGCAGTCGATTTTCTTCCGTTACGTTGAGCAGGCCTTACCCACGTCGCCCGAGAAATACGCTGAAGAACTACTCGATACCTATATCATCGTCGAAGGTGTGGACGCGGTTTTCCAAGAGTTTACGGACAAGGGCGTCGATTTTCACCGTGGAATCGAGACCATGCCCTGGGCTTTCCGCGAATTTGTAGTCCGCGATGAAGATGGCCGCTTGCTGTGCTTCGGCGAGTTTGTGGGCGGGTAGATTGACGGTCGCGGGGAAGCATTCTTTGAGGACCGCAGCAAGACTGCGTCATTTTGACATAGCAGATTTCCACGACGGACGTTTGACATCGTTCAGGGAACCCGATTATAGCCGCAGACGTATTTATAAATCGAACCCGAAAGATAACTGTGAGCTACAAACTCTTCATTCCTGGCCCGGTCCACGTATCGGACAAGACTTTGAACGCCATGACCCAGTGGGTGATGGGACACCGCAGCAAGGACTTTGTTGCGCTGTTTGAATCCATTCAACCGAAGCTCCAGGAGCTGTTTTACACGAAGGACCCTGTATTCATCAGCACTTCGTCGGCATGGGGCGTGATGGAAGGTGCCATCCGCAACGTCACCAAGAAGGGCGTGCTCAACTGCATGTCGGGCGCGTTCTCGGACAAGTGGAACGACGTTGCCGAGCGCTGCGGCCTGCCCAACGGCGCACTCCAATACGAGTGGGGCACCCCGATCAACCCGGAAGACATCCGCCGCGAACTCTCGACCGGCAAGTACGACGCGATCACCTTCATCCACAACGAAACCTCGACCGGCACGATGAACCCGCTGGAGGAGATCATGGCCGTCCTGCGTGAATTCCCGGACGTCGTTTCGATCACCGACACGGTCAGTTCGTTCAGCGCCGTGCCGATCAAGAAGGACGAGCTCGGCATCGACGTGCTCCTGACCGGATCGCAGAAGGCCCTCGCCATGCCGCCCGGCCTCTCGCTGATCTCGGTATCGGAAAAGGCGATGAAGCGCGCGGAAACCGTTGAAGGCCGTGGCTACTACTTTGACTTCATCGAGTTCCAGAAGAACTACGAGAAGAGCATGACGCCGAGCACCC
>JBNNDZ010000430.1:0-3146 GCA_050285865.1 Puniceicoccales bacterium | reverse complement strand
AGCGCGTGGTTCCGCGACTTCTTGGTCGGCATTGCGCCCGGCGACGAATATTTCCTCGAAATGGACCCCGCCACGGATGTTTCCGCCGTCGTCCGCCCGCGCACTTCCCCCCTGCTCACGAAAACCATCACCCGTGATGGTGACGCCTGGGTGTGGACCACTTTCAGCGCGGACCAAGTCGATCTGAACTGGCAAAACCCAGACTTGCTTTTCGAGTTCCTCGACATCCTGCTGCTCTACATTAGCCACGGCGCGACGACCGTGCGGCTCGACGCCGTTGCCTTCCTGTGGAAGGAGCTGGGCACCGATTGCCTGCACCTGCCACAAACCCACGAGATGGTGAAACTGCTACGCGACGTCTGCGAACTCGTCGCCCCTCACGTGCTCATCATCACCGAAACCAATGTGCCGCACGCGGAAAATGTCAGCTACTTCGGCAACAACGACGAGGCGCACATGGTTTATAATTTCAGCCTGCCGCCGCTGCTGCTACATGCGCTGCTGACCAACAATAGCCAGTTTCTCACCGAATGGGCAACAAACCTCGAATACCCTGAGCCCGGCGAGGGAACGTTCTTTAATTTCACTGCTTCGCATGACGGCGTCGGCGTTCGACCACTCCAAGGCCTGCTTCCGCAGGACGAGTTCGACAAACTGATCAGCGCCGTCGAAGAACGTGGGGCACACGTCTCCAAGCGCACGCTGCCGGACGGCTCACAAAGCCCCTACGAGCTCAACATCACGTATTACTCCGCACTCGCAGGGCGTCATGACAGCGGTGCCGGTGCAGCACGATTCCTCTGCTCACAGGCCGTCGCACTGGCATTCAAGGGAGTGCCCGCCGTTTATTTCCACAGCCTCGTCGCCACGCCGAATTACCACGAAGGTGTTGAGAAGACGCATCATCCGCGCACAATCAACCGCCGAAAATACGACGAAACGGAGCTGATGCACATCCTGGCCGACGATAAATCGACCCAAGGCAAAGTCTTCCGCCGTTACCTGCAAATGCTGCGCCGCCGGTCAAACTATCCCGCGTTTCATCCCGATGGCGCTCAGCGTATCATCGACACCGGGCCCACATTTTTTGCCTTTGCACGCACCTCGCCCAGCGGCAACCAAACCGTTTTCTGCGTGTTCAATTTCTCCGACGAAGAGCAAACCCTCGTCAACCCGATGGACACCAAAGAGCTCAAACAGGCGAAAAAATTCTACGACATTCTTTCCGGCAAGACCCACAGCAACGGCTCGCGCGGCATCAAGCTCGCCCCGTATCAAGCCAGTTGGCTCGTGCCCCGGGCTGAATGATTAGAGCAACAGTCCAGGAAACTTCGACTTCACTCGCTTAAGGTCCGCGTCGGTGAATTTTTTGCCCTCTAGCACGACAACGAGCGACATCAGCTCGTCGTTGTTGAGCTGATAACTCGCATCGGGCTTGGATTCATTTATCTTGGCCAAGCGGGTTTTAGCGGAACGGAAATTCAACGGCTTTTGCTTTTTGGCTGCTGGACCAGTAACTTCTTTTTCCGCTTCTCTGGCGGCTTCATCTTCCTGTCCGGCGGGGGCCTTGATTAGTTTCTGGCAAGCAGCCTTGGCGCGATTCCAACTTGTTTCACCATTGGCCAGCAGTTGGAAAACTTTCGGCGGCATCACCGGCGCATAGCGAAGAATCTCTTCCACCCAGCTTACGCTGCGATCAAGGAAGTCACCGATGCGTTCCGAGGACCAGTTAACGTTGTTCAAATAGATCACCGTCTCGAAATAATCGGTAATCTTCGTGTCCACGCGGTCGGCGTTAAGCTTCAAGTTCAGCGCCCGCATTTCATCGGCCGAACCAGTCACCACGCGCACATCTACGCGATCAAAGTAGCCGGGATTTTGTTCGCGGATTTTATAAATCGCATTGATCCGGTGGTAGCCGCCGATGAGGTAAAACTCGCCTGCCGACTTCTCCCAAACCACAAGCGGTTCCAACAAACCATTCGCGAGAATATCCTTGGCGTAGTGGTCCACCTTGGACTGCGTTAACTGACGATGGTTCACCACCGTCGGGTGCATTTGAATGCGGTTAATTCCCAGATAGTCGAAGCGCTTGGTAGTAATCATGCGGCAAGTGTGAGGATTCCCTACACCCACAGCAAATTCTTTGCCCGAAACATAAGCCCCATTTCACTTGAGACGAAAACCTCCTCAATGGCTACCTGCAACTAAACTACTCAGTTACATATTGATTGCACCCTATTTTCTTACTGGAAAAAACAAAGCCCGTTGCCATGGTTCATTCTCGAATTGCTACTAACATGAAGACTCAAAAGAAAATTCTGCTAGCTTTACTCGCCACCACCGGCAGTGCGCTTCCCGCCGTCAATGTCCAATTCCTTGTTAATACAGGCGACTGGAGCACTGTAACCAACTGGGTCGTCCAGAACGAAGGTACCAATCGCTTTCCCGGCATCGGCGACACCGCCCAGTTCATCGTGAACGGAACGCTGGATACTCCTGAAGGACCGGTGAGCGACGTCGAAGTACTCGACGGCAACACACTTTCCATCAACACTGGTGCGCAACTAACGATTCAGAACAACCTCTACATCCACACGATGTTCAGCGAAGTCGTCATGACCGGTGGCAACATAACCGTAGAGGGTGATACCATTATTGATCCAACCCGTGACGGCCAATTCACCGGCGGCTTATTCATCTCGGGCGGTTCATTCGATTGGGGCAACAACTTGACCCTGACCGGTGCCCCAACTGGCGGCTCGCAGTTCGGTATCTACGGATCTGGGCCCGCAACCATTACCGGCGGCAATCTTTCATTCGGAAACTCGACCCAGTGGTACTACGAACTAACCGCAAACTCTACACCTGCCATCGCCGACATTACTGGTGCGTTGACGATTGATCCCGGTGCGACACTCATCATTGACGGCGGTAGCTACACTGCAAATGACGCCGCTACCATTACGCTGGCCACCTTCAATGCGCTCACCGATAGCAACCAGTTTCAAAACATCAGTTTTGAAAACCTCACAGCTCAGATAACCGGAGCGCAGCCCGTCATCGATATCGTGCGTGTTGTAGGCGATATCGTCGGCGATCGCGGCCACCTGCGCCTCCATGCTGGCATGGGTTGAAAGCCAGAG
>JBNNDZ010000429.1:0-4307 GCA_050285865.1 Puniceicoccales bacterium | reverse complement strand
GGACATCATGACGGCGCTCGCGGATGCGGGGCAGGGCAACACCTACTTCGTCGAGGACGCCCGTGATCTCCCGCGCATCTTTGGGGCCGAGCTTGGCGACGCGCTTAACGTTGCGGCTACGGATATCGAAATCATCGTCAAACCGCGCGACGGTGTGCGCATTATCCGCAGCATTGGCCGTGACGCGGAAATCAATGATGGCCGAGCCCGCTTCACTCTGCCGCAGGTTTACGGCGGCTTGGACAAGTTTGCGCTGGTTGAAGTTCAGGCTCCGAAAGGCTCCGCGGGTGACGCCAGGGAATTGATCGACGTGGTGGTCAACTACAAGCGGGTGGGCGAGGACAAGCTTCGTCAGCAGCAGGTCACCGTGCCCATTGCCTACACTGAGCGCGAGGCGGAGGTTGTCGAAAACGCCCGTCAGGACGTTGCACAAAACGTCATGGTCAATGAAATCGCCGAGGCCAAAGATGAAGCCATTGCTTACAGCGATGCTGGCGACCGCAACCGTGCTGGCGAATCGCTGAAACAGGCTTCCGACAAACTGCAAAGTCGTTATGGTTTATTTGGCTCGTCATTTGTTTCCGAACCCACGGCCTACCTCGAAGAAGAAGCCAAGGAAGTCGCCTCAGAAGGCGTCCCCAACGCCAAGCGCAAGGGCTACCGCGCCGAAAACGCCCAGACTGTGAACCAGCAAACTTATCAGCAGTAGGTGCTAATGTTCGCGGCGGCCTGCCCTCACGCAAGCCGCCGCCAACACGCTTCAACGCCGCGTTCGCGATTTGGAGTGCGGCGGCTTGGCGCCGCTTTTACATCACCTAAGCTCGCTTGAACGCGGCGTTCGCGTTTTGGAGTGCGGCGGCTTGACGCCGCTTTTGCGCCACCTAAGCTCGCATCTCTGCCACATGAAATCTACTTGGCCGCATGCACCACCCCCTCAGTTGGATGAACGCGGTGCCTATATCGTGACAGCGGGCACTTACAAGAAGGAGCATTTTTTCAAATCCGATGATCAACTTTCTGCATTGCAAGCGGGCTTGCTGAAATATGCCAGAAAGTATCATTGGCAGCTTCAGGCTTGGGCAGTATTTCCTAACCATTATCATTTTATCGGGGTTTCGTCTCAAGGAATGGCTTCGAATAATTTATCGAAATTCATTGAGCACTTCCATGCGCGCTCTGCAGCATGGTTGAACGATGTTGAAGGCGCCCCAGGGCGAAAAGTTTGGCACAATTATTATGAAACGCATTTAACCTATCAGGCCAGTTACTTTGCACGCCTGGCCTACGTCCATCGAAATGCCGTGAAACATGGAATAGTGAAACTGCCCAATCAATATCGCTGGTGTTCAGCGGGTTGGTTTGAGCAGTCGATGCCCGCCTCGTTCGTGCAAACGGTTTATGGTTTCAATATCGACCGGGTAGAGTTAGTTGATGATTTTTAAAGTATGGTAATTGAATCCGGAGTGGCGTGACGCGAAAGCGGCGTCAAGCCGCCGCACTCCAAAACTTGACCGCCGTTTTTTTAGCTCAGGCACCTATTTGAAAATGAAATTTCGCCCCATCATACTGGCTTGGCTGTTGCTCTTGGGGGCAACGCTTGCGATGGGGGCGGGGGCGTGGTGGCTGCTGGGGCGTGAGGCCGACCGCGTCGAGGCGCTCGCCGAAGGGGCGCTCGCCAGTGGGGCCGCAACGGTCGCTGAAAACGTCGATCTGCTTGCTGAGGAAATCAAGCTCAGTGTGAGTGACGGCTTGCTCACGGCGCGTAATACGCCGCAGCCGCGTGGCTCCTTGGCGGAGTTGGTCGCGAACAATCCCTACGTGCGCGCGGGACTTTATTTTCGCGGCGTGGATGGCGTTACCGCGTGGTATGGTGCGCGGGGGAATTTACCCCCTCCTTCCGAGATGGGGCCCGAAGAGACGTTTCCCTGGCAGGTGAAGGAAATGAAAAAGGCAGCGGTCAAAGACAGTGTGGGCTCGGCTGATTACAGCAGCATTTTCAAGCAGGAGAATCGTAGTCTGGAAAAAGTGAGCACGCGTCAGCGTCAGGCGGCCCCTACGGATATTGTCGAGGAAGCCGTGCTGGCGGAACCCGTGGCAGCAGTCTCGGCACCTTCTATCACTCGCGGTTATCGTGCGGATATGGAGCCCAACGCGGAAGCGGAGTCTGAATTGGAAACCCAGTCCTCGCAAAACCTCGCCGTGCAGCAGCGAGCGATTGTCAGCAAGCTCAAGCGTGATGTGCAGGCCTCGCTCTACGCCAATGCGATCAATACGGCTCAAGCGAATGAGGCACTAACTGCAACGGGGCAATTGGAGAGCGGTTTTGCCGGTGAATCCGATCAGTTAGCAATCAGCGATACGGACATATTCGATGAGTTTGCGGCAAATGTCCCTGCGGAACCAGCCATGCCGCCGCAGCAGGCGATTCAGTTCTACAATGCCGAATTGGCACCTCCGCGGCAAGGCTGGGCACAGGTGGATGTCGACGGTCAACGACAATGGCTCAACTGGATCGACACCGCCAGTGGTGAGGATTATCTCGGCGCATGGCTCGACCGCGCGGCCCTTGTGGCGGAGCTCGCCAAGGCACTTAGTATTTCCCGGCAGGACGGCGTGCGTTATGCCTTGGTGGATGGTGCGGGGCGTGTGGTGGCCGGTAAGCGTGGCCTGATGTATTCGTCCCGAGGCTACGAACCGGCGGTTACATTACCAGTCGGGGCATCGCTGCCGGGGTGGCGGATCGAGGCCTATGCAAGCAATGGCTACAACCCATTTGGCCGGAGTTTTCGCTTGTTGGGCGGGTTGACGGTTACCGGGCTGTCGCTCGCAATCCTGCTTGGGGGCAGTTTGCTGCTCTGGCAGGCTCAGCGTGACGCCCGTGAGGCCCAACGAAAGACGACCTTTGTCGCCAATGTCTCGCATGAGCTGAAAACGCCGCTGACGAGTATTCGCATGTTTGCCGAGATGCTGGCCGAAGGGCGGGTAGGGGACGAAACCAAGCGCCAGCGTTACTTGCAGACCATGCTGAATGAGACTCAGCGGTTAACGCGGCTCGTGAACAATGTGCTGGATTTCAGCCGATTGGAGCGGGGGAAACGTGATTTCCAGCACGAGACACTCGACCTCGGCGCAACGGTCGAATCCATTCTTGAAGGGCACCGGGAGCGCTTGGCTAGTGATGGACTCGCCGTGACATTTATCCCGCCTGTGGCACCGCTGCACGCCAAGGCGGACCGCGATGCAATCGAGCAGATACTGCTCAACCTGCTCGATAATGCCGTGAAATATGCGGCCGCAGGCGAACGCGCGGAAGTGCGTCTGCAAGGGGCCTCGCCCAGTTGGAAATTGTCGGTGTGCGACTTTGGCCCCGGTATTCCCGCCCGCGAACGGCGACAGGTATTCGAGTCATTTCACCGAGTTGACGACCGCCTGACGGCTGAGCGTCCTGGCTGCGGATTGGGCCTGTCCATTGCTGCGCGACTGGCCGAAGGGCTCGGCGGGCAGCTCTCACTGAGCGAGAACAAGCCTACCGGCTGTTGCTTCACCTTAACCGTTACCAACAATGGCTAACTCTCTGATACTGGTCGCCGAAGACGACGCAAGCATCCGGCTTGGGCTGGTCGACAGCCTGGAAAGCGAAGGCTACCGCGTCATCGAAGCCGCAAATGGCGAGGAGGCATTGACGCTCTTTACCAACGAACGCCCGTCGCTGATCGTGCTGGATATCATGATGCCGCGGCTCAGCGGCTACGACGTCTGCCGGGAAATTCGCAAGCGCGACGCCGCAGTGCCGGTGCTCATGCTCAGCGCCAAGAGTGAGGAAATCGACAAAGTGCTCGGGCTTGAGCTCGGGGCGGACGACTACGTTACGAAGCCTTTCGGTGTGCGGGAGCTGCTTGCGCGGGTGGCAGCGGCTTTGCGCCGTGGGGCGCAGTCAGCCCGGTCGACGGAGCTCCCGGCGAAGTTCATTTTCGGAGCGGTTGAGGTCGATACCGCTCGTCGTCAGCTTTGGAAGGATGGCATGGAGCAGCCACTTACGCAGTTGGAATACAAGCTGTTGATGACCTTCCAGGAGAACCCGGATCGGGCCCTGGACCGCGATTTCCTGCTCAACGCTGCCTGGGGCATGGACTATTTCGGCACCACGCGGACGCTCGATCAGCACGTTTCCCAACTGCGTCGCAAAATCGAGCCCGACCCCGCCAAGCCGACCTTCCTGTTAACCGTCCACGGCTACGGTTACCGCTACGCACCGGGAAAGGGTGACTGAGCATTAAACGGTGGCTGAGTTTTGGAGTGCGGCGGCT
>JBNNDZ010000428.1:0-3004 GCA_050285865.1 Puniceicoccales bacterium | reverse complement strand
GCAGGAGTCATGTCCGCTGTCTCCGGACCATCGGAAACATCATTAGTCAAAGATGTCGTCCGCGGCCCCTTATACATACTGAACAAATACTGGAAACGCACAAAGAACGGCATTGGATTGTCGCCTTGCTTGTAGGGGGCCAACGAGTCCAGGCTCTCATCCCGAACGTCCAAAATGTTTAACGTTGGCGCGCCATTTTGAGTCGACAATTGCATGTAGCGATTGTGGTAGCGCTTCAGTGCGTTCCAATCAGCGGTCTGCGCGGTTCCGTATTCAAAAAGCGGTTCGTTACGATACCCCGTGGGTAGATTATCCATAGAGAAGAGGAGGCTCAAGTCCTTGCGTAAACCACCGTCACGGGTATCGGTGAGAAGCAAACGCGAAAAACCGGTAACGTCATCAAACTTACCCGACCACATGGTGTTGGAGGGGTCCGCATCCAACAAAGCGAGCTTGAGCATATTGGTAAAACCAAGGTTCTGGTCCTGTCCAAAATCCGCTGGCAGTGCTTCCCAATCCGAAATCAAATTAAAATTCGGATTTCCAATATCGGTCGTCTTCTGCGTGCGGGCAGCCTGACTGGTTGGGTTGACCTCCTCCTCCGGCGATACCTGAACCTTAATGCCTTCATCCCCAATCCAGTAAGCATACGCATTCTCCTTCATGCCATCTCCGGCATAAGAGACCCGCGGTGCCTGAATTTGCAGTTCAGGGTCATTCGCATTGCCCAAGTCTGACTGATTATAAAGCGAAACCAGATCATCGGATGCCAAACCACTCGACACCGCAAACTGGTGCGCCGCAATTTGTGCATCCGTTCCAGATACCAGCCATGACCGGAATGAATTCGGCTTACCCGTGCCCCCGTCTTCACCCATTGGGCTCGTCAAGGAGTCACGCCCCCAGTCTTGGCCATTCCACGCACCCGTCCAATACGGGTGAGCGACGCCGTCGATGGAAAGCGTGGCAGGGTTAGCATCGAGAATCGAAGCCGGAGCGGAAATGCGTTGGTCCGGGCCCATTTCACGCTGGAGCTGCCCGAGGGCAACCTTCAAGCCGAACAGTGCATTTTCGCGGGCAACGTTTTCATACTCGTTGACCACGGCGGTGCTCAACTCAACACGGGTGAGCATCGACATCGACAACAGCAATAGGACGATGAATGACATCAACGTCAATGCGACGACCAAGGCAAAGCCACGTCGCTCCATTGGGTGAGCCGACGGACGGCTGCGTGAATTTTCAAGCGGGGTATTTCGCATCGTGCGCGGGGTTAAGAGAGGTCGATGGCCACAATATGCGATCGGCAGAACTGATAAGATATTAAAGGAACGCCCGCGCAAATGCGAGCGTTCCCGCAAACAAAATGCCAAGCGGACAGCTTACAGTGCGTCGAACTCGACCACCGTAATGCGCTGCTTCGCGGCATCGGCCGGCGACCAATACCAGCCCTTGGTGTCCCAAGTCTGGGCAAAGCGGAACTCATTCGCCAGGCGTTTGTAATCCGCCAAAGCGAGTGCGGACTTGCCCTGCGCCTCGTAAACCTGGCCACGTATATAAAGGCAGGTGCCGACGTCGTTGAGCGCCCAGAGGCTGGATGCAATTTCCGCCGGAGCCGGACCTTCAAGACCTGCCTGCATTTCCTTGGCCTGCCCCGAGTAAAGCTCGATGCACTTCGAGGCATAATCGACCGCGAGCGGAAAATCGCGGGCACCATAGGCCTCCCACGCTTTAGTCGTCAGCGTCTGCGATGAATGGTCACCATAGTCCGCCGCCGGGACAGTGGGTGCGGCGGCACCTTGAGCAAGGGCGGCAGGCGCAATCAACGCACCAAACGAAAAAGCAACCAACGGGATATATTTAATGAAACGAGATTTCATGTGAAATATCGTGCAACCTCAGCTACGAATCGTCAAGTTTTTAAATTTCAATTTTATGCAACTTACGGACCTGTGTCACACGATTCTCGCTTCATATTCCGTGCAATCACGTCGCGGCAACCCAGTTTTTAGCCGCCAAAACCAGCCGCCCCGATCAACCGCACGGGGGCTTAGACAGGGTGCCGCGATCAAAAAACTCGCACCCCATCAGAATATGCTGAGACGGGCCGTAGCGCTTCTTCAGCAAGTCCTTGAGCCGCTTCGAGGCCACGTAACCGATGTCCCGATAAGGAATCTGCACCGTGCTGAGCGGGCTCATATTATTGGGCGGTGTAATGCCATCAAAACCCGAAATCGAAACGTCCTTGGGCACCCTGATCCCGCGCTTTTTCAACTCCCTGATCAAGTCATAAGCCTGGTGATCAGCCGCACACACATAGGCCGTGACACCGTCGCGAATCCGCTCAGCAGCAACATCAAAACTCTCCTCCAACGTCACCATCTTATGGCGCTGCACATTGACCAAGTCATCGGGATCGATCGCGAGCCCAAGCTGCGTCATTTTCTCCACGTATGCACCGTAGCGCCGCAGGGACCAACTGGCCTCCACCGGGTAAGCTTTCGAATAAAAGCCAATCCGCCGGTGGCCCAGTTCGTGGAGGCGATTAATCACTAATGCGAGCCCCTGGTAATGATCCACGTCCACACAGTTCAGCGCGCCGGAACCACGCTGCTCCACCAGCGAAACACAGGGGAACTTAATGATCAATTGATCGACCACCTGCTTGGGAAAGGGATACAGCAGCAGTAACCCGAGCCAGTGCCGACCAACCGTATCGAAAAGATTCTGATACTGGGCATGACTGAGACTGTCCGCGTCCGGGCTGACAAAATGTACCGACATGCCGATTTTCGCCAATTGGCAATACTCAGAAATCCCCTTCATCAACAAACGCCCCGGGCTCTCGTAGTCGAGTCGGTGATACTCCTCTTCCTCCGAGCAAATAAGCACCCCAACGATCGGCCGCGTTCGCTTACTACCACTCTTCGAGGCCCGAACCGACATATGATTGTAGCCCAGCCGCGAGGCCAACTCAAACACCTTGGCACGCGTTTCCGGGTTA
>JBNNDZ010000427.1:0-9828 GCA_050285865.1 Puniceicoccales bacterium | reverse complement strand
AGCACCTTGTGCAGGTGAAAACTGTTGGTGGGGTCCTGGTCGAAAATGAATTTCAGCGGATGCCCAAGGACTTCCTCGCGCGTATAGCCAAAGATCGACTCTGCCCGTTTGTTCCACGCCTTGATGCGTCCGGTAAGGTCGGCACCAATGATCGCCTGGGACACCTGATCGAGCACGCGGACGCGTTGGCGCAGCATGCGCATTTCGTCTTCGTTGAGCTGTATCTGTCGCCGGGCAGCGGTCGTGGTCAAGAGTGCTTGGGCGATATCGATCAGTGCGGTGGGCACTCGCCGTCCGCTTACAGTGGCGTCGCAGTGGTTTACGAAATCGGGCTCCGCTTCGTTGTTGCCAGAGATGATTCCAAGGATGGCGGTGCTGCCTTTGAGCATGCTCATTGCCTGGGCAAACTGCCCGCTTTGCCATGCTTTGCTCGATACAATCACGAGCGAGAACGCTTTCTCGTTTGCTTTGGAGGCTTTTACGATCTCATCCGTATCCGTAAGGCATTCCAGCGTCCAGTTGCCCAGCGCGGTAGCCACCTGCCGCTCCAAGGCTGGCGGGCCAATGATGAGTGCCCCAGCTACGGACTCGTCCTGCCTTACATTGGTCATTGCTGAGTCCTAAAGTTACGCTGTGTAGGGTATTTGTCGATGAAACAAACGAATTCCCCTCGAACTGCTTTGAGAAATTTTTGGTCCTTGATCAGGAAAAATTAACCAACTGAAGAAGATTTCGCAGGTTGGCATATCCAATGCTTTACCTCATGCAAGGCGATTGGCTCGACCAATTGCTACCACAATGAGAATGGCCGGCGTTTCGGGGTTTCCGCCGGCCTTCTCTTTTTAAACTAAGCAATAATGCCAGGCGCACAACTGACTGCTAACGCTGCTGGTGTTTCCAATAAATTGCGGCGGCTTCGGTGCGGCGGGAAACATACAACTTACTCAACACGTTGCTGAAGTAGTTCTTCACCGTCTTCTCGCTTAGCTTGAGTTGGGCGGCCACTTCTTTGTTCGTCAGCCCTTCGGAAACCTTTTCCAAAACGCGAAACTCCTGATCTGAAAGCGTCCGGATGGGGTTTTCCTCTTTAGGGGAAGCTTCATGGCGGATGTGGTTTACCACGTGGGTTGCAGCGGAAGGGTCAAGGTAAGTACGCCCGGTTGAAACGTCGCGTATCGCATCGAGCAACGTTTCACCATTGGCTGTTTTCAAGGCGTATCCATCGGCGCCAGCGGAGAACGCATCGAAGATTTTCGTTTCTTCGTCGCAGGAAGTCAGGATTAGGATGCGGGCTTGGTGAGTGGACTCTTTCAGGCGTCGGCAGAGCTCCACACCGTTACCATCGGGGAGCATGATGTCCAACAGCACGACAGCGGGCTTGGTGGCCTCGTAGAGGTTAAGGGCTTCAGTGCAGGTACCAGCTTCGCCGACGAGAGTAAGGTCCTCTTCGTCTTCGACGAGGTTGCGCAGTCCGCGGCGGACGACATCATGGTCTTCAACAACCAGGATTGTGAGCGGTGTATTGAGTGTCATTCGTTTGGTTTTTGGGGTGGTGTCAAGGTGATGCGGATTTCGCTGCCGGATGGGGCGGAACTAGCGAAAGTGATGTCTGCACCGATCTGCGTTGCTCGATCATGGATGTTTTTTAATCCGTAGCTACCTTCAGTAATGTGCAATTTATCAATGCCCTTGCCGTTGTCCTTTGCGATTAATTCTATATTACGACTTTTTACCAGTAAACTCAAGCTGATCGTCGATGCTTCGGCATGTCGCACGGCATTACTGAGTAATTCACGGGCAATTTGGTAGAGATGGAGTGCCTGCATGGTGTTCAGTGGTGCTTGGGCTTGGGGATCAATGTGTGCCGAGATGGGAGTGCTGGTTGTACGCTGCACGTTGTTCACCAGATTTTGCAAGGCCTCTGCCAGGCCGTTTTGCTGGACGGATTCCGGGCCAAGCCCACGGATGTACGCGCGCAAGTCGGCGTTGACCACGGATAAATCATCCTGACAGAGCTTGACCAATTCTGTAGCAGCTTCGCTGCCCTCCGGGAGCTTTCTCCGCACACGGTCCAGCTGCAACGCAACGGCATAAACGCTTTGGATAACGCCGTCATGGAGGTCACGTGCCATAGCGCTGCGCACTTTGGCAGTTTCCTCTTGGATGCGCATTTGTTCGCGTTGTTCGCGTACTTCACGATTCAGCATGAGACGTTCTTCACTGGCTTCGGTGAGTCGCCGGGCAATTCGTGCCCAGTCGTAGTCTTCATTCAGGATTGGTCGCAGGAGGGTCGGGTCGTCTTTTTCGAGCGCGTCCGATACCAATTGAATCGGATAGGCCAGCCATTTCCAAATGACGGCAAACATGAGAAGAAGCAGCGCTAGAATCGCCATTCGCATTTGGTTACGACGTTGCGCAGCTTTGTCGTTTTCCACCTGAAACCGATCAAGTGGGAAGAGGGCGGATAGTCCAAACACCGGTGAGCCACTCACTCCCAAACCCATTTCAGACACGCGGTAGGCCACGTGGTCTGGCAGGAAGCCGCTTGGAATTGCTTCCAATTCTGTCACGGGAGTGATGGTTAATTGACCGCCAACAAACTGGCCCAGCGTTCGGATGAATTCGCGATCCCAATAACGAGCTACGATTATGTAGCCCAGAATCCTGTCTGGCTCAGTGGCAGTGGTAACTGGAGAAAAAGCGATCTGCAGCGGTAGTCCATTGTCGACCAGGAAGTACATCGCTGCTTGGTCCTTGTCGCTGGGCAGGTTTTTCTTAGCGGTTAGGAATGAGGCCAATGCTTTACTGTCCTGATTCGTTAAATTGATGCCAGCGATGGGCTTACCTTCCAGATCGAGGTAAAGTGCGGCATCAATTTCTGCCGTTCTTGCTGCCGGGCCTAGGTTATTTTCCGCCCCAGATGCCCAACTTTCGATGTGGGTGGTAGTATCGGGTATTTGCTTGGCCTGGTTGGCGAAGCTCTCCATTGAGCGGGATAATTGCCGCATTGCACGCGACAGCGTTTCACGCTTTTCAATGGCTACCGCCTCTAAGGATTCCGCAGTGCTGGAGCGGTAGGATTTCTCAATGAAATACAGCAATGCCGCAGTGGCAATCGTCAGCAAAACCATGACGCCGAGGAGGCGATTGGAGATGGTGTCCTGACTTTCCATGTCGAAGTATTTTCATTGTGGGGTGATCTCAAAGCAAGCCTATGAGTGGTTTCTGTGAAAGCCAAATGGCCCTATTTAAACGGGAAATTGCCGACCGTCCGGCCCTACCGTTTTTGTCGAAAAAATGTTATGATGATGAAATGTCGCGGGGAAAGATTGTATCCAGCCAGACGACTCCCAATAAACTTCATTTGGGGGTGACTTTGGTTGAGGTTATGGTCGGAATGGTCATTATCGCGATCATTTTTCTGTCCACGATGGCTACGATGTCGATTGGTTTTCGTGCCTCAGAAAACACCCGTCAGAATGCCGAGGCTCAGTTTTATTTAGAGTCAGAACTAGAATATTTGCGGTCTCTCGATTGGTCGGAACTCGAAGAGTTGAGGACTAAATACGCAGAGTCCAAAACACCGCTCTCATTTTTATCAGCCGCCCCTAATGACGCTATGTCGGGCGGCTTAGTTATTGGTTACCGGGACGGTCGCACCAACCAAATGCAAGTCGTTCTGACGACAGAATGGACCGACGCAAAAGGAAAAACACACGATGCAAATTTTGTCACCATCATCACCGACGGGGGCGTTTCCGCGCTCTAAAAAACAACAGGCATTTTCCCTGGTCGAACTGCTGGTGGCAGTTTCGATTGCGTCATTCGTGTTGGCTGGAGGCGTCGCCATGTTTCTCGAGTTTACGAAGAGCAATCTGGTGATGGCGGCACGGTCGGAATTCGATAAGCAGATGCGCCATTCGATCCAGTTGATCTCCAAGGACACTCGCCTGGCCGCGAATGCGGAGACATCAGGAAGTGGCAAAGTAAAGTTATTCATGCCTTCGGGTGCAATTCCGGCGACGGTCACGTATTCTGTCAGCAATGGCTCGCTTATGCGGCAGGAAGAGTCGGATGCGCCCCGGGTTATCATGGAAAATGTGTCGCTCTTCAACGTCGCCGTTACGAGCGGGGAATATGTGGATTATAGCATCGAACTGGACAAGTCGGTTGGCACCCGGGAAGTGTCAATTGACCGCGAGGTTCGGTTCAATATGAGGAATTAAAAATGAAATCTGAATCTGACATCCCGCAACATCAGCGGGGCTCAGTCCTGATTGCTGCGATCATCTTTGCGATGGTTGCTTTTACATTGTTGGGCAGTCTGTTGCCCACCTACATGACCGATTACCGGATGTCCGTTCGCAATCGGCATGTCTCCACTGCCTTTTCCCTTGCTGAAGCCGGGGGCGAAGAAGCCATCTGGGCCATTTATGAGTATGGCTGGGATACCACTGCATGGGATTCCGACAACGATTGGAAAAAAATTATCGGACCGGATGGCAACTACTATACTCGCCGGGTGACGTTCCCCAATGTCAGTCTTGGCGGCCCTTACACTGGGTATGCCAAAGTTGCTGTAAAGGAGCCTGTATTGGGCGATCCGATGGAAGTCGTTGCACAGGGAATTGTCGTAGACGGCGCGGGTAATGAGTACGTGGATCAAATTGTCGAGGTCGATACCAGCATGTTTAATCCGGCTCAGGGGTTCATTGCTAAAGACGTGCTCGATCTGGGTTCGGGCACCATCGCTGGCAGCACGAATACCGACAACTATAATACGATCGCAGCCGCCTTGGCTTTAATCGACAATCTCATCGTCCTGGGGTCGCTCAATTTTGACGCCGATGCCATCAACATCGACGGCACCAACAAAAAAATTAAGCTGGGGATGATTCCCGCGAATGTCTTCAAGGTGCTGACGGGTGGGGATAGTGCCAGCGAGATTCGAAGCAATTATTTTGGCACCATTACTGAAGTCGAAACGAACTTCTCAGCGAGTTTTCCCAAAATCGATCATCCTCAAGCCACTGGTAATAATGGCCCGGGGGCATTTTAACGTCAGCTTTCAGCAGGTATGAAAAAGCAATTTTCCTTTTTTTCGATCGCATCGCTTCTCGCGCTTGCAGTCATCTTAATACCTATCGATGCGTTCGCAAAGAACGGCAATGGCAATGGGAACGGTAACGGGAATGGTAATGGAAACGGCAGCGGCGGGGACACCTCGGACGGTGATGGGATTATCGGTGGCGTCGTGGACGCAATTTCTGGAAACGGTAATGGAAACAGCAATGGAAATAGCAACGGCGGGGGCAACAGTGGTGTCACCGTTGTTGTTGGATCAGACAATCCAGCGAGTCCAAAAATTTATCATTTTGAGAGCGATTTCCAACTGAAGAATAATGTCCAGATTCAGGGACATGTTCAGATCGTTGCCGATGGCGGTTTTGATTTTAAAAACAGCGAGATGCAAATTGCCGATAATTCATCGCTGAAGATGTTCGTTCAGGGGCCGGTGAAACTTGCGGGTAACGGTGAGATATCCACGTTGTCGGCACCATCAAACTTCATCATGTTCGGCACCGGCGGCACGACTCAAACTGTAGACATCGTTGGTAACTCTGGCATGTCTGCATTTGTATACGCGCCAGATGCAGATTTTTCCATCAAGGGAACAGCTGGTCTGTTGGGGGCAGTAATTGCCAATAATATTTACAACAACGGTCAAGGCTCGGCCGGTAAGAGTTTCAACGGCCTCGTTTATGATTGGGCATTGGCTAATCTTGAAGTCGGCGAGTTGGGAATGACGTTGGAAGAATACAAAATTTTGAATTCCAATGACGACTTTAAGGAAGACGCTAAGCTGGGTTCATACAAAGATTTTTTCGCCAATTTCTGATTGCACTTTAGGCATCAGGACACCCGCTTGCATGTTTTATGGCTCCATTCCCAGTCTTGCTAAAAGTACGTATTTTGCCAATACTATCCTAGGGTAAATGGATGCTCCCATTGACAGTCGTTTCTCTGCGAAAGCCTTCCCCGGCGTGACTTTGGTCGAGGTCATGATCGCGATGACGTTGATTGCCATCGTGATGGGATCTGCGTTCGCTGCACTCCGACCAGCCTTACTTGCTTCGGAAAACAGTCGCTTGAACGTGACCGCCAACGAGATGATTATGGCCGAAACTGAATGGCTCCGAGCCCAGCATTGGCCGGCCATCAATGAGATCGAAGATGGGTCAACGTTTGCTACTCCGGTATCCGATTCACGTTTCCTCACTGCTCGCTATGTAGCCGAAAGGGAAGGGCGCGAAGATCAAATTCAAGTTGTACTAGAGATCACCTGGACTGACATGGCGGGCAAGCTGCAGACTGCACGGGTGGTGACATTCGTTACGAAGCATGGAGTCAGCGCGTAAATATCGACACCACGCCGGGTTCTCGTTGGTCGAGGTGATGATTGCCGCGAGTCTTTCACTGGTGGTTTTCGCCATGGCCTTTACTGCGCTGATTCGGTTCAGCAAGGTGCACCTGAGCCTGGCAACGCAGGCGGATCTTGACCGTGAATTCCGCTACGCGGTGAGTTGGCTGGCCGACGATTTTCGCGGGTTGCAGTCCATCGAACTCGTTGAGCCCGAAGAGGAAGAAGATTCTCTCGAAGTGATTATTTCGCTCCCCAATCTCCGTAATGATTCCGGCGAGACACCGCAGCGGACGGAAGTCATTTATCGGCTGAATGAGGACAGTGATTTGCAGCGACTTTATACCGAATATGGTGCCGGAAATAGCATTCTTAATGAGCGTAAGGACCGGCTCTTGTCCGGTGTGACTAAATTTGAAGTCATAGATGTCGATGAATATCCCTCGTATGACATAACCATCGCATGTGCACGCAATATTGGCGGCCGAGAGTACGATAAGTCACTCGAGACCCGCATCACGACCCGCAATTAAGCATGAAACGATTACGCATTGGAGCCGCAGGTCTCGTCGAGTTTTGTCGACGGAGGGGCTCGGCCTTGATGGCAGGTTTCATCTTTTCGATATTTGTATTTGTGGTGCTTGGGTCGCTGATGCCGATGGTGGTTAACGATTACCAGTCCAGTGTTCAGAATCGGCTTTATAACATGGCATTTGCTGCAGCTGAAGCTGGCGCGGACGAGGTCATGTGGTCGCTCAACCACAATCGATTCGACGAGAAACTCTGGTACGAGGAAGGATGGCAGCAGGGCGAAGATGTTTACGGAAATCTTTATTGGGCCAGGGAAATTCGTCTGCCTCAGGATGATGAGCTTGGCGAGGACGACGTCTATGCGGGCCAGCATCAGGCGGTGATTCGTGTGGTGGTTGGTGTTCCCAACCCCGATGCCGACAAGCACGAATACAGTGTTTACAGCAAGGCCGATGTCACGGATCGCCGCACTGGCCGAAGCGCGACCCGCATCATTTCCTTTTCTGCAGAGCTGCCTTCACCGTTCCGTGGCCTCGTCGTTCAGAACGAGTTGAGCTATAATTCATTGCTGGATAGTTATGACTCCGAAGATGGGCCGTATGGTTTTCCGCTCACGAACAAAGAGCGCGAGGAGGCCATTGTCGCCACGACATCTGACGAGGAGGAAATCCTCGTTTCTTTTGGACCACAGGCTGACATTCGAGGCAGCGTCTATAGTGGCGATCCAGGTGCTGATAACATCGACGCATCGAAGGTTAAACAAATCACTGGCGGAATTCATGATGGGTTTGCCGCCGAGTTCCCGGTCATTTCTGTGCCAGACACGAGCGACCCGATCAAATGGAGGAGTTCATTCTAGTGAAACAGCTGCTCTCCAGTATTCATTTACGAGATGTGCTCTCTTGGGCTGCGCTGGCGGGTTTCGCTTTGGTTACCGTTACCGCATTGGCTAACAATGGTGTCGGCAATGGTTCGAATAAGAATAAAGACACTGGTCAATCTAGTGATGAAATCCGCATCGGCGGTACCGAATTGGGTACTGCTTATTATCACATCAAAGAAGACTTAAGTCTCGATGACGTGGTCTTTACCGGTCCCACTGTGATCGTTGCGGATCAAGATGTTACCGTTGATGGCAATGCCTCCGTGCTCATCGGGGCGGAGGTCATTATCTACTTTGCAGGCGACTTCACGATGAGCGGCAAGGCCTCCATTAACAACATGGGGCGACCGGCGAACTTCCAACTAATTGGCACGCGTGAAATCGATGACGATTCCATTTTGGACAAAGATAGGCAACAGGTTACGATGAATGGCAATGTCGACTTCGCCGGTGTTGTTTATGCGCCTGAGGCAATCTTTACCTCAAATGGCGGAGGCGGGAAGGGGGCTTACTTCGGCGCAATTACCGCCTACAATGCCACTTTTAACGGAGTGCCCGGGCCATTCCATTACGATGAGTCGCTGGGGCGAGTTACGCTGCCTGACATTCCATTCGAGACTTCCGGTTACCGCACAATCCGTGATCCAGAGCAACTCGTGAACAACGATCCGAAGCTCGGGACTTACGAAAATTTCATCGACGGATTCTTTGAGTAGTAGCCAGCGTGATTGGATTTACCCGCTTGGCATCTATTTGTAATCGTAGGTCGCTTCGTTGGGCGAAAGCTTACGGGCTTCCCTTTGACAGGCTCAGGCCAGGCCTGCCCGCCTCTCTATCGCCTCCTTGCTGGACACGAAAAATCACTGTGGCCTGATCGGCCAATTTAAAGAAAGTGCTCTAGTTAGGATTCTCTCAGTGAACATGTAGTCACTGGGCATGACGAACACGTCACGGACTTGTGAATTATGATTACAGCGAACTGAAGCACATTGACTATGTAATGAGGAGTTCATCCCTATCCGTCATGCTGCATTCGTATACTAACCACTCATATTTGAAATTCGCATCAATCCTCGCCGGTTCGTCGGTTCTGTTTACACAGGCAGCATTCGCGGGAAGGCTCGCACTACCTGAGGTGGATGTGCCTGCCACAGTGGTGCAGCCAGCGCCACTGGGTGGTTCAGCATGGATAGCCTCTGCAATCGACCTCGCCGATGTTGAAGCAGCCATTGCCGCTAACGATATTGACCCAGATCCATCAATATCAATTACGGGCGATGCCTCTGAAACGGGAGATTTTTATTCCACCGAAAATTTTGACCGGCTCTACGTTGGCAGGACAGGGATCGGCAGCATGTCCGTCATTGATTCCACCGTTAACGTGACTGAGGAATTTGGCTTGGCAACTATCAAGGGCTCCAGCGGCACATTGACGTTGAATGGAGGCACGCTTAACGTGCAGGGCGCAGCACCAATGCTCGTTGGAGCGCCGTCGTTTATTGACGGATTCCCCGACATTGATGACGGTGGCTCCGGGAATGTTTCGATTCGAAATAATTCGCAGATTTCAGCCCCCAGCATTGAGCTCGGGAACTTTTTAAGTCTGGATCACTCCTCCCAATTCTTGGTGACTTCCAATAGCTCCCTTTTGACTAATGGTGATTTCAGCAATCTTGGTAGAGGAACCATGACAATCGACGATTCAAGTTCATGGATCAGTAGCGACACGAATGGGATTAACATCGAATTCGAAAGCGAACTCCGAGTTGAGCGAGATTCAACGGTCGAGGTCGATGCTTCGATCTTCAGTTATGGCAAGATTAGCATCGATATCACGTCGACTAAGCAAAATGGAATCATCGAAACGGGCAAGACGGCTGACGGGAGTATGCCGACGTTTAGCAATGCGGGAACCGTGACATTCAGTGTATCGCCTGACACCCCCGCTGGCACCTACACGCCGATCATTGCCAATGGCGGCATTTCTGATCTC
>JBNNDZ010000426.1:0-3543 GCA_050285865.1 Puniceicoccales bacterium | reverse complement strand
AGCGGACGCCGTTCTCGACCAGCCTTCGGGCGAGCAGACAACCTTTGCCAAATTGGCTGCTGCCGTAACGCTCCCGGACGGACTCTGGTTCCTTGCGAAGGTTGAACGATTCGAGGTCTTCGCTGGTCATCAGTTTGATGGCCTCGTCATACATATCGCCGTAGGAGGCTATTTGCTTATTGGAATATTTTTGATGGAAACTGAGGTCCATCATCTCGGCTAATGCGAGGCGTTCCTGAAGTTCTTCGTCTGAGACTCCATGGTGACGATGTACGTGGCGCAGGCCTTGGTCGGGGTTGCCGATGAAGACCGGCGCATAGCGTTTTTCCAGAAATCCTTCGCGTCCTGGCTGTTGGCTACTGCCACCAATACGGACATTGCCGGGTAGGGTGGTGTTGGTACGCCCAGACATGCTCATGAGCCACGAACCGATGCCAGGATGTTGAATCGTGCCGCGCTGCTCGTAGCTTGTGCGCATGAAATATTGACCCGGTTCATGGGCGCCTTGCGTGGACGTCATGGAGCGGATCAGAGCAAGGTGGTTCATGCGCTTGGCCAGGCCCGGAAGCCACTCGCTGATCTGAATGCCGTCGACGTTCGTATTAATGGCCTTGGTGGGGCCATCATCTTTGGAGGCACCGGGCTTGGGGTCAAAGGTGTCCAGATGGCTCATCCCGCCAGCCAGGTAAACATATATTACATTACGTGCGCGGGGACGCGAACCCTGTTGAGGAGAGAGCGTAGCCCAAGCTGGAGTGACAAGGGATGACAAGCCCACACCGAGTAACGCTTTGGCGGAGTAATGCATGAACTTGCGACGTGAAAGTTCGTCCAGTTTGCGTAGGTCTGCGTCCATGGCTCAGGTGAATTGGGTTATTGGAGGAATAGGAACTCGCGGGTATTCACGAGCGCCCAGGTCAGTTGAGTGCGGGTGGTATCGGGATTTTCTTCCCATTGGGTAACTAATAATTCCTGCTCGCGTTCGGTTGGGGCGCGGGTGAGGAAGCCAAGCATCATCAGTTCGACTGCTTCGGCGGCATCTTTACTTTCTTTGGCACGCTTTGTCGGATCAGCATGGTGGACTAGCCGACTATTTGTTTCGCCGGAATTAAGTAGCATGAGTGCTTGATTGATGGTCGACCCGTCGTCGGCGTTGTCGACTAATTCGCGGTCGGATTGCCCAAAGACACGGAGAAAGTGATTCACGCTCTCGGGTGCACGAAGATCAGCAGCCCGCTCAATCCCATTCAAGTGTCCGGCTTTCTTATTGCTTTGAGGATCTTTGGCGATGTCCGTTTCCGCGCCCATCATGGACATCATCATGGCATTGGATGGGTTTTCATAACTGCGCCATTTTTTCTGGGCTTCGTTGCGGACTTTTTTCAGCTTGTCCAACTCTTCGCGATTGCCCTGCATTTCCGGGTCGCTGTTTGCGTTGTAGTATGCTCGTCGCGCCTCCTGCATGGCATCCCACGCTTTGTCGGCCTCCTCCAAGTAAGCAATCATTTGCTCAGGCTCCAACTGTTCGATGAGTTGCACGGCTTCCGGTGGTGGGGGGATTTGATCCTGATAATCCTCAGGTCGCTCATCTAAATTGGGATCCATAAGGACCGCGTAAGAGTCCCATAGTTGCTCGGCCGTCAAGCGACGAAGGGCTGGACCGGTAAAGGCGTAGTCTTCCGGCTGTTCGGGATTAAATACAACTGCTTCGCGTTGAAACAAATCGCTATTGAGTACGATTCGGTAAAATTCTTTTAAATCGAAATTCTCCTCGAGCAAAATGGATGCGAGTGCTTCATCGAGCCCAGGGGCTAGTGGTTTGGTGTCTGCTCGCAAATCGTCAATTGGCTCAAATGCGCCTATGCCCATAACCGATTTCCAAATGCGATTGGCGGCGACTTTGGCAAAACGTTCGTTATCGCGAGCGGTAATCCAGTCAGCATAATATTCTATGCGTTCTTTCCCGGACAAATCAGCGGATTCCGGATTTGCGCCAAAGAGTGTGTGCGGCTCGATGGTGCTCTTCGGTTTTGCGTCGGCGTATTGGTAATCGTGGGGGTATTTAAGCTTACGGTCGCTGATGGTATTCTGCCATTTGTAGTCTTCGAACAAGCGGCGACCAGCATCGTTGAGCAGCCGATAGGCATTTTTCTTTTTCTCAGAATCATCGGACTCACGCAATTTCTCAATTACGGGCTGTATTTCTTCTATTTTTCCATAAGCCGTACGCGTATTGATAGCGTAGCGGAATGCGGCCATCTCAAAGAAATCTCGGCGTGTCCACTGGTCATTGGGATGATCATGGCATTGTGCACACTGTAATTGTGTGCCGAGAAACACCTGCATGGTGATCGCCATATTGTCCAAGGGCATGCCGACATCACGCAGGTAAAACGAACTTGCTGGGTTTTCCCATGGTGCACCCTCGGCGGATAACACATCGCGGACCCATTCGTTGTATGGGCGATTTGCCCGTAATTGATTCTTCAGCCAAGGGCGAAAATATTTACCCCCACTTAATTGCCCGTCACGGCCCTCAGTGGTTAGTCGAAATGCGTCGGCCCAGAGGTTGAATTGTGTGCTGACGAAGCCCTCCGTGTCCAACAGCGTGTCGATAAGTTCTGTGCGCTTCTCAGGGGATTCGTTTTCGAGAAAATCGCGAGATTCATCGATTGTCGGAATTCGCCCGATGATGGTCAGGTAGGCGCGGCGTAAAAATACTTCATCGCTGACTACCGGTTCGGCTTCCACGCCGCGTGTTTCCCAGTGTTTGGCCAAAACAGCGTCAATACGCTCAGTTGGCGAGGGGGCTTCCGCGAATACGGGGGAGCTGGGCAATAGTATTACGCCCGCAAAAAAATATGATAACGAGGCAAGGCGTTTGCAGTAACGGAAATTTAATCGCATCTCGATAAACGAGTTAGACTTTATCTTATAACTGCCATTAGAGCGCATATTGAATAAAAAAGTTTCATTAATTTTATCTACAGACTCAAACTGGGTGGAACTGATGTGAATTTCGTAGACTAATGGGCCTGCTTTGTAGGTGAAATAAGCCTGAGATGCTTGGTTTTATGCTCATGCGGATAAGGGTTGCGTTGTATGGCCGGGGTATCCATCTTGCCGGTTTGGTTCCTGATTAAACCGGCGAACCGTGTTATCGACTACAATTTCTATGGCGGCAAAAGGCAGTAAATCCGTTTCCCACGAAACCCTCCGCGAGGACAAGCTCGAGGTGGGGTCTGACCGTTCGTTCGGCTACATCTTTGGCGGGGCGTGCATCATATTTTCACTGATCCTGTCCCTCACGAAAAGTCCGTGGTTTGGGATTCTCGGGGCGATTGGCCTCGTGTTCGTGTTGATGGGGCTCGTGCTGCCAGCCAAGTTGCACACCCTCAACGTGTTGTGGATGAAGTTCGGGGGCTTGTTGCACCATATTATTTCGCCGATTGCGCTGGGCTTGATATTCTGGTTGGCCGTTGTGCCGACGGCGCTCTTCGTCCGCTTGAGCGGTAAGGACCCGCTCCGGATGAAAAAGGACGC
>JBNNDZ010000425.1:0-2686 GCA_050285865.1 Puniceicoccales bacterium | reverse complement strand
AAAGTAAACTTCGCCACCTCGCCCACCGGTTGAGGCTGCGCCATAGCCTCGCGCTGTCGGAAAAGCGCGTTGACGGCCATCTTGCAGCTTCGCTACATCGGCGGGAATTTCGGGGATCGTCGCAATGTCATTACTTGCGCATGCTGTAGTTATACAGCAGCCAAGCAAAAAGGAGGGAAGGGCATGTAGAATTCTCATCATCGTGTAGGGTACTTCTGCAAGTTACTCTTTTTGAATGAGGTACAGAAAGCCATTGTTAGGTTATTTATTAATATAAGAATGCTTCGATTCATGATCTGTTTCGCATGTAGAACCATGGGGGCGACTGTGTCTGAACTAGCCCACTCAGGTCTAATTCACCACCATTGAGCAAGGGTGCTTCACTATCCCGCATCCATTCGTCCAAACGCTTACGCATGCAGTCCAGAGTATCCGCCGAATTAAAGTTTTTTTATTACATCTAGCTGTATCTTGAGCCACTAACTCATTTCTGTAAGTCGCAGACAGAAAAAGAAAAATGAAATCAGATGGAAAGAGATGAACTGGCTGAACAGGTTCGAATCCCGCCCTCTCCGCCATAGCTTTTTTTGAGGCTTCCAACTTGGGAGCCTTTATTGTTTTGCGAGATTCGAGTGGATTGATTGGTCTTAAGGTTGCGTTTTGAAGGCGATCCAGCGCCACCGCGAAATGAACGGTCAGTCCAAGAAGACTCTAGCTGCCTGCTCGTCGGTGTTGTCAGGGCGTGGGTGTTGCCATGGTAACTGCCGGCGCAGATTACTGCTTTTCAGCCGTGTTATCGCGGCGGAATGCTTGTCGCCTACGATGAGGCGGGCTGCAGGGGCTACGGATTTGCCGTTTCGGGCAGTGGCTTTTCGTCTGCTTGATTGGTTGCGGGCTTGGCTTCGAGTGAGGCCCCCATGCCGCGCAACAGTGCGACGTGGGCATCGTACTTTTCCCGGGCTTTCGCCAGCACGGCGGGGCTGACTTCCACGTCGTGCTTGGACTGCTCGGTCTGGATTGTGCCGCTTTTGATGTTGTCTGAGGAATCTCCAAAAACGGCGCGGCCGGTCTTGTTGAAAATCTCGTATTCTTCTTTCAGGACGTGCTTGAGGCCGAGCCATTGGCTGAGCGCAAAACGCAGGTCCTCGAAGTGGTGGACCAGTTCGTCGGAATCGACGTAAAAGAAATTGCCCTGGCGCAACTTGGCGTAGTCGTTGAGAACGTCGAGGCGGGAGCAGTAATAATCGCAGGCGCTTTCCTCGTCGGAGAAGCGGTAAAGGTTTTTGCGGATGCCCATGCTGAGCATGCTCTTGAGCGTGGCCTCCGGCTCCCGGGCGAGGAATACCGCCTTCACGTTGGGGCGGTTGAGAATGCGCGGGCTGATGATGTGCTTGTTGTGGAGAATCTTGTCCAGGTAGGTCTGGCGTTTCAGCTTGGGGTTGATCTGGTCGCGCAGGTCGAATTTCAGCCGGTAGAGGCCGAGCTTGGACTTGTAGGATTGGTGATTCTCAAAATAGCCGCAGACTTCCTGGCTGCTGCCCAGGATGTGCGAGAGCAGCGTTGAGCGACTGCGCATGTGGCCCAAAACAAAGATGAAGTTTGCGGGCGCAGCCAAGTTTCCCAGGCGGGGGCTGAGGAGGATTTTCCGGGTCAGCCGCATCCGCAGGGACATCGTCCGTGTCGGGTTGCTGTTCTTGGCAAGTTCGTTAGGCACAGCGGCAGGGATTTCGCGTCAGGCAGATTGAGGATTGGAGCGCGGCATTCAAGTGGCATCGGGTGCCGGGAATTGTAAGCCGGATATGTCTTTAAACTTACCTAAATTACTCTCGGAATCGAGCGGCGTAAAGGAATTTTCTTGTGACACTTAGAGCACTTTCCCTTTAAACCGTCGGAACAGGCTGTAGTGATTTTTGGTGTCCAGAAACACGCTTGCCGCTCTCGTTTGTTTCTATGATGATTTATCCATGAGTTTCCGCTGGGTGATCCGTTTGCTGTGTGGCGTAATGTTGGCGATGTTCGCTGTTTTAACGGCGGATGCCCAAGCTCTGGACGCCACAAGTGGTCCCCGCCCCATGCTGCCTGAGGGCGAACTACGCGTGGGCATCGACCCGACTGCGCCCCCGATCATTTTCAGCCGGGATGAACGCATCACCGGGCTGGAAGCCGACTTTGCGCGGGGCTTTGCCCGGGAGCTTGGAGTGCCGCTCAATTTCGTCATCATGGAATTCGATGAATTGATTCCCGCGCTGACGGAGGGCAAGATCGATATCATCATGTCCGGGATGACGGCGACTGACATTCGCTCGATTCAGGTAAACTTCGCCCGTCCGTTTCTTATCACGGGGCAAATGCCACTGGTGCGCGCGAAAGACCTTTCCCGTTATCCGACGACGATGGCGCTGATGAATGCGCAGGTGTTGATCGGTGTGGAAGAGGGTACCACGGGCGATTTCTATGTCAGTGAAAACATGACTTTTGCGGACCGCGTACCCTTTGACGACATCCTGCGTGCGGCAGACGCCCTGGCGGCGGAACGTATTGGGATGGTCGTTACGGACGCTCCCACGGTTTGGTGGCTCGCATCGCAGCGGCAATCTGCTGGGCTCACGCCGGTGGCCGCGTTGCTATCCCGGGAGACACTTGCCTGGGGTGTGGCCAAAGATAACCCGCGACTCCTCGCCGCAGC
>JBNNDZ010000424.1:0-3235 GCA_050285865.1 Puniceicoccales bacterium | reverse complement strand
GATGATGGTCATCGTCTTCGGCGGGATTGCGTCGATGATGAGTATTAAGGTTGAGCTATTTCCGCAGTTCTCCTTCGACATCGTCACGATCACGGTGCCCTTCCGTGGTGCAGCGCCGGAGGAGGTGGAAGAGCAAGTTGTTGCGCGCATCGAGGAGAAGGTTCAGGACCTTGATGGTATCAAGAAAATCAACTCCAAGGCCACGGAAGGGCTGGGTGTTGTCAGCGTTGAAGTGCAAAAGGGCTACGACGTCCGAAAGCTACTCGACGACATCAAGACGCGCGTGGATTCCATCGATACGTTTCCCGAGGAAACGGAGCGTCCGGTGATCGAAGAGGCGTTGATTCGCCGCGAAGTCATGGCGATTTCTCTGCGGGGAAATACGGATGAAAAAACGCTCAAGCGACTGGCAGAAGAAGTCCGCGAAGACCTCCTTTCGCTGCCGCTTGACTATCCGGCGGGGGGACGTTTCCAGCGCACGTTCGCGAAGTTGGGCGAGCTTGACCCCGGTGGTGCGTTCCGTGAATTTCTGGTCGGTAACTCGACGATTTCTCAGGTCGATATCATCGGCGTGCGCGATTACGAGATCGGCATTGAGGTGAGCGAAGATGCGCTGCGTCGGCACGGGTTGGCCTTTGCGGATGTCGTGCGAGCGGTGCAGGAGACGTCGGTCGATTTGCCCGGGGGCTCGATCAAGAGTGAAGGTGGCGAAATTCTTTTGCGCACGAAGGGGCAGGCCTACGAGCGTGCGGACTTTGAGAGCATTGTTTTGCTAACCCGAGAGGACGGCACACGTATCCTGCTCGGCCAAGTTGCAAACGTGAACGACGGCTTCACGGACGAGCCTTTGGAAATGATTACCGACGGTGAGCCGGGCGCGGACCTGGTCATCTACGAAGTCGGCAATCAAAACCCGCTTGGCATTTCTGCAAAGGTTGAAGCTTATGTCGCCGCCAAGCAGAAGGAGCTGCCGCCGGGCATCACTATCGACACCTGGCGGGATTCGTCGTTTTACCTTTGGGGCCGTTTAACGATGCTCATTGAAAATGGTATTGTAGGCCTGCTGCTGGTCTTGGCGATCCTGACTGTTTTTCTGCGTCCCTCGCTGGCGGCCTGGGTTACGCTGGGCATTCCGATTTCGTTTCTCGGCACGTTCTTTGTGATGCCGTGGATGGACACCTCGATCAACCTGATCTCTCTGTTTGGGTTTATCCTCGTGCTGGGGATTGTGGTGGACGACGCCATTGTGGTCGGGGAAAGCGTCTTCACGGAATTTCAACGGAGCGGACCCGGGGTGGAGTCTTCGATTCGCGGTGCACATGCGGTGGCAACGCCGGTCACCTTTGCGGTGCTCACGACGGCGGTTGCCTTCACGCCGTTGCTGTTTTTGCCGGGCTTCATTGGGAAATTTTTAAAGGCAATGCCGCTGGTGATTATTCCCACGCTGCTATTCTCGTTGATCGAATCGAAGCTCATCCTGCCGTATCACCTTTCGCTCTGTAAGGTCGGTGATCGCAAGCGGACGAAGATCAATGCGTTTCAACGTTTTCAGCGGAAGATATCCGACGGGCTGGAGCGCTTGATTGACCGGCAATACCGCCCGGTGCTCGCCGTGGCACTGCGCTGGCGCTACACGACAATGGCGATCTTCGTGGCGATATTCTTTATCGTTGTTGGCATGATGGCAGGAGGCTGGGTGAAGAGTGTGCCATTTCCGCCGGTGCCCAGCGATTACATCGGGGTGATGTTTAAGTACCCGGACGGCACACCGGAAAGCGTAACCCGCGACGGCTTGAACCGCGTCAACGCCGCCTTGCAGGAAGTCATTGCGGAAACCGAAGCCGCGGGCCGCGGAAACCCGGTGGACAAGATTCAAAGCGTGCTGGGCGTGCAGGCCTTTGGAGGTGGCCCTGAGGGGAGCCCTAGCTCTGCGGTGCAAAGTCACCAAGGGCAGGTCGTTGTGGAACTGCGCAAATCCGAGGACCGCGACGATGCCGACTCCGCCGTGACGATTGCCAATCGCTGGCGTGAGGCGTTGGGCGAGGTCCCGGGGATGAAAGAAATTACCTTTGCCGCAACAGCGGCCGGGGGTGCGGGTGAGCCGGTTGATATTCAACTTACCGGCAAGAGTTTGGAGCAGTTGCGCCTGGTGGCCAACGAGGTGAAGGACGCGCTGCGAAACTACGACGGCGTGTATGACATCCGCGACAACCTCGCTGACGGGCAAAAGGAAATCCAGCTTAAGATCAAGCCCAGTGCCGAAGCATTGGGGCTCACGCAGGCGGGACTTGGCAGTCAGGTGCGTTCGGCGTTTTTTGGCACGGAGGCACAGCGCGTGCAGCGCGGCCGGGATGATATTCGCGTGATGGTTCGCTACCCGCGCGAGGAGCGTGAGTCCGTTGGCAATTTGGAACGTATGCGCATCCGCACGCCGGACGGGCGCGAAGTGCCGTTCAGCGAAGTAGCTGAGGCGGAAGTGGGCCTTGGCTATGCGGCAATTAACCGAGAAGACCGTCGCCGCGTAGTGAATATTTTTGCCGACGCCGATAAGGGGCGTATTGACCTGCAGGCGGTGAAGCGTGACTTGGTTGCGAACATTCTTCCATCGATCATGGCGAAGTATGAAGGCGTTTCGTTCGCCATGAAGGGGGAGTCGGAAGAAGTTGCGGAGGGCAATCAGGCGTTGCTCGGAAGCACCTTGCTGGTGGCCTTCGTGATGTATGCGCTGCTGGCGATTCCGTTTAAGAGTTACTCGCAGCCACTAATTGTGATGTTCGTGATTCCGTTCGGACTCGTGGGCGCGGTGTTGGGGCACTTGCTCATGGGGCATCCGATCAGCCAGCTCTCGGTCTACGGAATTATCGCGCTGTCCGGGGTGGTGGTGAATGACAGCCTTGTGCTGGTGGATTACATCAACCGCCAACGGGCGCAAGGTGTGCCGCTCTTGGACGCCGTCTGGGAGTCAGGTGCCGCGCGATTCCGCCCGATTCTGCTGACTTCGCTGACGACGTTCTGCGGACTGTTGCCGATTCTTTTTGAGAAGAGTTTGCAGGCACAGTTCCTGATCCCGATGGCGATCTCGCTTAGCTTCGGCATCCTGTTTGCGACCTTCATTACGCTGCTTTTGGTGCCCTCGGTTTATTTGTTCATCGAGGACTTCAAACGGGCCTCCCGCGTGAGCTGGCGCTGGTTCTGGGGTAAGTCGAAGCCTGCGACTGAACCCGCGAAGGCATAG
>JBNNDZ010000423.1:0-2602 GCA_050285865.1 Puniceicoccales bacterium | reverse complement strand
GGGGCTGGCTTATTTTTTGCGTCGGCGAATGTTCGGCGGACGCGTGTTAGTGCGCTTACGCACTGCGCTACGCTGGGTAGGAAACTGAATCGGATCCTCCCCGACTTCACGACGAGCTGTGCGCCACTTATCACGGTGGTTGCGAATCCAGTCCAGCAACGCACGCTCAAACCCTATGTCATAGCCCAGCTTCTCGGACTCAATCCACTTGTGACGTAGGATCTCTTCGCGCTCTGCCAGGAATTCCTGGTACAAACTAGAGCGCTGCACTAAATCCTCCCCCGTAGGGACGGACTTTCGTTCCGGAGCTTTCATAAGTTTAGACGCTTAGGAGGTGAATATCACCACCTGTTGTGCCTAATGGCGTAAGGTTTCAGTTAGGTTGATCGGATTAAAACCCCGCGCCCTAAGCTTGTAAAGCACCTTCCCAAGGATTTAGCCGTAAAAACTTCACTTAGCCGTAACGTTACATGGCGTCTTTCAGCCGTGTAGCGATAGACGTAAAGACCTGGGATGCAGGACGTTCGGGATCGCTCACGACTAGGGGAATCCCCATATCCGCTCCTTCGCGAAGCAGCGGATCAAGCGGAACTTCACCCAGAAAATCTGTCTCCAGTGACTCAGCAGTGCGCCTTCCGCCCCCTTGGCCAAATAAATACTGACGCTCGCCACCAGGCCCTTCCAGGTAGCTCATGTTTTCGGCAACGCCGATCAGTGGCACGTTCACTTTGCCAAACATCATGGCACCGCGACGAGCCACATTAACGGCGGCGGCCTGCGGCGTGGTCACAATAATGGCCCCCTTGAGCGGAAGCGTCTGAACCAACGAAAGCTGCGCATCACCTGTGCCCGGTGGCAAATCGACAACGAGAAAATCCAGCTCCCCCCATTCAACGTTGGCGGCAAATTGCTGGATGGTCTTCATAATCATGGGCCCACGCCAGACAACCGGCGTCTGCTCATCGACCAGAAGTCCCATCGACATCACGCGCACGTTAAAATTCTCCACCGGAATGAGGCTCTCGCCGCGAATGTCCGGTTGCTGCGATATGCCCATCATCAGCGGGGTCGACGGACCATAAATATCGCAATCCATCAGGCCAACGCGGCGCTTACGCCCATCAGCAGTCAACACCTGGTCCAGCGCACAGGCGAGATTCACCGCAAACGTGCTCTTACCAACCCCCCCCTTGCCACTGGCCACCGCAATGATGTTTTTGACTCCGGGAAGCACCTGCTGGCCTGGTCCGGAAACGTTGCGTTTTTCGCCCGAAGCTGGAGGCGGCGGAGTGCTTGGCTTGCTCACTACGATATTAACCTCGGACTGCGAAACGCCATCCAGTGCCCGCAATGCCTGCTCAACATCACTCTTCAACTGAGCGGGGATTTTCGGGTCAGCCGTGGTCAGCGCAATCTGCACCGAGGCCACACCGGCATCGAAGCCGATGTTCTTAATCAGGCCGAATGAAACAATGTCCCGGCTGAAACCCGGGTATTTAACGCCTTTGAGCGCTTCTTCGATTTGCGATACATCCATGCGAGGTCGTAAAGGAAACGTCACTATTAGCCACGCGTCGACTGCTTTCAATGGTCAAGGCATGGAAATTTTTAAGAATGCCGTTGAACCATTTTCGCGGACTGATTGTCTGACCAGCATGCGCATTTCCCGATTCGTTTGCTCCCTCTTTGGGCTCCTGTTTTTACTGTCATTCAACGCGTTTGGCCAAGGCGGCAATTTCGTCATTGAGAAGCAGACCGATAAGTCGGTCATTCCGCTGCATATCCAAAGTGACGATCGCGGCACCCTCGCACTCGCACAACTGGTGTTCTCGGCGCATGGTGGCTTCCAACTCGCCTCCGCCCAGAACGCACTCTACACGCTGCAACTCACCCCCCTGCCCGGTGACCGCTGCCAGGCCCGCATCGTGCGCGGCGACCCCGCCCGCGTGCAGTATGAAGGCACGTCCACCGGCACCGATCAAGCAAACGCACTCTACAAAGCCTGCGACGAGGCGGTTCGCCAAATCACCGGCAAGCCCGGCTTTTTCGCGGGAAAAATCGCCTTCGTCAGCAAACGCAGCGGCCACAACGAAGTCTGGATGAGCGACCTCTTTTTCCGCAATGTGCGCCAGCTGACCCAGGACAAATCCAACGCGCTGCGCCCCTACCTCGCACCAGACGGCAATACCCTCTTCTACCGTGGCTACTACCGCACAGGATTCCCCGACGTGTTTAAGGTCGACCTTGCCAGTGGCAACCGCACGCCATTCGCCAGCTACAAAGGCACGAATGCTGGTGGTGTCGTCAGCCCTGACAACCAACGCGTCGCGCTCACTTTGTCCTCCAGCGGCAACATGGAGCTCTATGTCACCGACATTTCCGGCACCGGCAAACCGCAAAAGCTCACCCATACCAATGCCGCCGAAACCAGCCCCACCTGGTCCCCCGATGGCCGCCGAATCATCGTCACCAGTGACCAGCTTGGCAGCCCGCAACTTTACGAACTGCCCTCACGCGGTGGCCCAATGTCTCGCCTGCGCACCAACATCAGCGGCTATTGCGCCGAGCCGAATTGGAATCCACTCGACGCCGATAAAGTCAT
>JBNNDZ010000422.1:0-6653 GCA_050285865.1 Puniceicoccales bacterium | reverse complement strand
TGCGGGCTGCCAGTCTTCTCACTGGGGGCCCGCATATCTCGTATAACCCCCATACTACTAAAATGCGAAAAATGAAAACTCCACCTCCCCAAATCCCCTCTCACTGTTGGCCGCTTACTCGACTTGTCGGGATGTTGCTGGCAAGTTGCCTCTTGATTTTTTCTACTGCGAACGCCTCACTCGTGGGTTATTGGAAACTCGATGAAGGATCCGGCTTAAGTTCAGTTGACGTATCCGGCTTTGGCAATGACTTGATTTTGCAGAATGGGACCGCTTGGAGTAGCGGATACATATCCAATGGAACTGATTTTGATGGAGTAAATGACTACATCAGTGCTGGTAACGATAGTAGTATGAATCTGGCGAGCGATCATACTGTTGCAGCATGGATACGAATCGACGGTGCAATGCCGGCTCCCGGAGTCATACTGCGTTGGAACAACACGACCGCGATTGGATTGCGCGTGCATGATGACGGTCAAATATTATATCACTATCGAGACACGAGTAATTCGTTCCGCAGTATAAATGACTCCGGCGATCTACGGGCAACACCGGGCGAATGGCATCACGTAGCCTATACGTTGGACCGTTCGAGTAGCGAAGTCTCGTTCTATATCGATGGTCAACTTTCTAGTGTGGGGCACTGGAGCACGCATATCCCAGTGACCACAAGCGCTGGATATATGAATCTCGGTGGCATGTCAGGCGCACAATGGTTTAACGGAGCCCTGGACGAAGTTATGCTTTTTGATCGCGCGCTGACGGCGGCAGAACTGCGCGCGTTGGCGGCAGCTCCGTATCCCAACTTGGCTAACGTTGCGCAACCTAGTCCGATGCCGACTTTACCTTCGGGGATGGACCCGTTCTTCACTCCGCCTGTGGACTCCAGCGTTCCAGCCGCAACAACTCCCAGCTTTGCGGAGTGGATACGCACGATCGAGCCGGGCGAGGCGCTCATTACGACGGGTGACCAGTTCACAACATATTCGGGTAATGATGCATACCGCGATACGAAGTTTATTGTCTACGGGCAGGCAGACGGCGTTGCTGGGATCCGGGACGCCCTCATTGAGCGTGTTGACGAGCGACAGGCAATCATTGTTCCAGACGTCGATGCAATTCCGACCAACAGCATGTATTTGATTTGGCCCGCCAACGGCGATGGTGTTGGCCGGCCTATTGCAGTAAACCAGACGGAAGCCTGGTGGGTGGGGCCGGACATTGCCGAAGCCGGGCATAGCGTTGCGATTTATGGACGCAACCTCTCTCACGACAACGGCGACACGGATGCCTGGATTTACATTAAGCCGAGCGGATCGACCGGGCAATGGGCAACGGTGACCGAAGTGAATCCCTACCGTGTGGAGTTTACTGTCCCGTCCGGTTTGTCCAATGGTGAATACGAAATTTGGGCCCACAATGGGCATGGCGGCGACTATGGTTGGAGCGGACCGGTTACTTTGAGCGTTCAGAATGGTCTGCCTTGGACCACCACAGAATACGACGTGACTGACTACGGCGCGACGGGTGACGGTGTTACCGATGACACGTCGGCTATTGTTGATGCACTGGCGGACGCAGCCTTGAATGCCTATTCTACTGTCTACTTCCCGGCGGGGACATACTTGCTTAGCAGTAAGCTTGAAATCCCTTCTAACACGCGTCTGCAGGGTGACGGCATGTATGACTCGACCTTGCTGGGGGCACCTTCCGTTAACACGGTATTGCTTCGCCTGAGTTCAGGCACGGCCAATGTTGAAATCCGCGACATGACTCTCGACAATGGTACGTATCCGGGAGGCAGTTGGACAAAGACGAATTTGAATATCAAGGGTGTTACCAATTTTCTCTGTGAAAACGTTGCACTAGTCGCAATGGGACATAATCCCAGTGCCAGTGGTGGTGCTGTTTATGACTGGCTCATCGGGAAATCATGGGGGGGCGAATTGACGGAAAATAGTTATGTCACTTTTCGTAACTGCGACCTGATTGGTGGTAACTTCAACATCGAAGCGCGCCAGTTACTCATCGACAGCTGCAACATGTATTCGATGAATGACAATAACCACATGGGTTTATCGGGGAGTAACGAAGTAAGTGTCATCAATTGCACTTGGCAGGATTATGATGTCAATGAAACCTACGGTTGGGGGCTTGGTCGTTTTTGCGTCATCCGAAACAACAAGCAATCGACATGGCACCATTACTTTGGTGGTAACGTTATTTCCGAATCGGGCGTTCGCTTGGACGGACCCAAAGGCGGCAACTTTGGAGAGATATTCCTCTACGAGCAGGGTCAGTCATATTTTTCTGATATGCCAATTTCAGCGACTTCGACTACGGCTACTTTCACAAGCGTAAATAGCGAAGTAGTTGCGGGGAAAGCAGCAGTTATTGTGAATGGAAAAGGCCTTGGCCAGTTTCGAAAGATTGTCGATGTGACGGGTAATACTATCACAGTCTATCCGGCATGGGCGGTGACTCCTGATGCGACGAGCCGTATAGCGGTGCAGGCTTCAGCGAACCGTACAGTCATTTACGACAACATTTTCGACGGTAAGGCGACACATGTTACCAGTGGGCATAATGCGCAAACCGCAGCCATGCCTCAAGTCTGTCACGACTTCACAATGGACAGTAATACAATTACAGATTGCCGTTTTGGTTTCTATCCGTATGCGTTTGGCCCTACAGCAAATGATACGGGTCGCCCGACTTACTTCCATTTATATAAGGATAACATTCTGGAGAATACGCGTGTTGCAGTGCTGGATCGTATGGCTGGCCATAGCACAGTGACATTGCAAGACGACTCTATTTATACGCTCGCTCATGACTTTCGTGGAAACGAAATTACGGATGTTTTTCATCAGGCGTTTCAGGTGTTCTTCAATGCAACTTCTACGACAGAGGCCTATTATCCTGAGCCGCCACTGGACTCTGTTGTGATTCAGTTCAACGAGATTTCGAACGCTCCACATGCTTACGTACGTCATGGTTTGGGCTCCGATACAAGGCTCGGTAACGTTCTCTTGCTCAACAACACAGCGGATCTTGGCACGGCAACATATGCCGGATCCAAAGCGATGACGGCACCGCCATCTGGCAAGCCGGGGCAGGGCGGCAACATTTGGACTGGTTATGAAACAACCTACAATGGAACTGTTGCACCGGTTCTGGAGTTGCCGAATCGATCTGTGAAAATGTCTGCCGTAGCGTCCGGTTCTAGCAAATCCGCAGACCTCGAAATATGGAATTCCGGCACGGATTCGATGTCCTGGTCGACCACGAGTGGTGCCGCCTGGTTAAGCGTTTCGCCGAGTTCGGGCACCGTTTTAGATGAAAATAGCGTCGGTATGGTATCGATTTCGGTCGACCCTTCACTTTTGTCGGCTGGCGACTACGATAGCTACATTGAGTTTACCTCTGGCTCGCAAGTTAAACGAGTTGGGGTTCAGTTAAATGTTACTCCCTGATGTTTTTGCTTAAAAAAATTCTAAATGCACACACCTCTGCTTTGTCATGCAGGGGTGTGCTGCTTGCGTATGGTATCTGCATTGCGTTACTAGTGCATCGCGCTGATGCCTCGGATTATGTCCCTCGCCATGAAGGTGCGCGGGTCTTGTTCAACGATCAGCTTACCATTGAGGTAATGGACCATGCGGCGGAGAATCGCTACAACAACGGTACACGTTTCCTGCCATTCATGGTATTGCGCGCCGTTAGGGATGGGCGTGACTACTTTTATTCGCCGGTGGAACACGACCCTGAGTATCACGCCGCCGGACTCGCGTTTGAATTCGATGGGACTAATCCGCTGGGAGCGCCCGGTTATTACGAAGCCCGTTATGGTGAAGCCGATTGGGAAGATAAATTGGGCGATGGCTTCTTAAAGATTGGAGTGGGGGCATTGCGTCGCGACCGGCCGCGTTATCATTTTTATTGGACTAAAGAAATTATCCATCTGGCTGAGAGTAAAGTCGAGTGGGGGACTGACGGCGCCGTGTTTACACAAACTTGTGAGCCGATCGATGGTTTTGCGTATCATCTACAAGTCGAACTCAGTTTAGTTGGCGATACAATTGAGCTGCATTACCGACTCACTAATACTGGCGAAAAGCCAATAGTAACTGAGGCTTATGTGCACACGTTTTTCCGGTTTAACGATGAACCAGTGGGGCCCAATTATTCTGTGGATTTCCCGTATCCCATCGATCCATTTAAGTTCAAGGTATCAGACCTAATCGGCGAAGACAGCGTCACCTTCAAGTATTTGCTGACGGAACCCACGACGGTGAAGTTGCGTGTCCCCGAGGAAGGCATAGACCCGAATGTGCTGACAGCAAAACATGCCAATGGGCAGTTCGTTGAGGCTCGTGTTTCGGGGCAACCGGTAGGACGGGTAAGTGTTCACGCTTCATTGGATTACATTTCCCCAGAGCAATTTATACTTCTTCTAATTGAACCGGGAAAGAGCCGTGAATGGTCGACGTCATATCGGTTGGGGATGCATGACGAGATGTCCGCAGCCGGCCTAAAATAAATTCATTTTGATATGAGAGAAAATCAAATCGAAGCAGATTTTTGTGTGATTGGCGGAGGCCTATCCGGTCTTTGTGCTGCCGTAGCAGCAGCGCGACATGGTGCGAAAACCGTGCTCGTCCATGATCGTCCCGTATTAGGTGGCAATGCCTCCAGCGAAATCCGCGTGCCGGTCCAGGGTGCCTTTGGTTCGTGGGACCGCAGTGTTCGCGAGACTGGCATTATCGAAGAGATAATGCTGGAAACGCTTTACCGGAACCCAGCTGCCAACTGGCAAATGTGGGATTTGGCCATGCATGGAATCGCGAAGGCAGAGCCGAACCTTACCTTACTCTTGAACTGCTCGTGTACGGAAGCATCCGCCAGCGGTGGTCGAGTGCATTCGGTACGGGCTTGGCAGTCGACGACGCAGACCTGGTATCAAGTCGCTGCGCCACTTTTTGCAGACTGCTCGGGCGACAGCATCCTCTCTTCGTTTGCTGGCGCGGAGATGCGCGAAGGACGTGAAGCGGCGTCCGAGTTCGACGAGCCGATAGCCCCGAAAACGGCAAGTTCCACCAAGATGGGGATGAGCATCGTTTTTATCTGGCGCGATATGGGGAGCCCTCAGCGCTTTATGCCGCCGACGTGGATTCACACCTACCATAACAATGATGAAGCGCCGAAGCACATGGACGAGATCAACCTGAAGCCGGTCAACGGCTCTAACGGATTCTTTGTCGAACTGGGAGGCGAAGACGACACGATTCATGATTCGGAAGAGATCAAAGAAGAACTGTTAAAGCTCGGGCTGGGGCTCATCGATCATTATAAAAATCACGGTGAACATGGGGCGGAAAACCTCACACTCGAGTGGTTTGGATTTCTTCCGGGAAAGCGCGAAAGCTTGCGCTACGTTGGTGATCACATGCTCTGCCAAAAGGATGTGCAGCAGCCCAATGAATTTGATGATATTGTTGCCTACGGCGGCTGGCCTATTGACGACCACGATTCAAAGGGGTCACTGCGCAAGGGAAAATACTCGCACGACTGGTTCGAGGTTAACTGCCCCTACGGCATTCCGTTCCGCAGTTTATATTCGAAGAATGTCGACAATCTGATGATGGCGGGGCGCAACATCAGTGCCACTCACGTAGCGCTTTGCACAACGCGCGTCATGGCGACATGCGCGGTGATGGGGCAGGCGATCGGAACGGCCGCCGCGATTGCGGTGCGAGAAGGCTGCACGCCACGTGAGGTGGGACAGCGTCATATCAGGGAATTGCAATCGCGATTGCAGGATGATGATTGCTGGTTGCCCGGATTGCCTCGCGCCATACCAGCGGTCTCGCAATGCGCAACATTGACTGCATCGACCGGTGATGCCGAGCCCTTGCGCAATGGACATGATCGCGAGAATGAAGACGCAGGCGTGCTGAATGCATGGTGCGCCTCTCCTGGCGACTGGGCTGAATATCGCTTCGATGAACCAACCGCGATTAGCCGTGCACGAATCATCTTCGACAGCAACCTCAAGCGAAAGTGGGCAAACATGCCGCTCTGGTATCCGCGCGACGGTTGGGATATTCATGCCCCTAGCACGTTGGTGAAAAGCTACCATTTGCTTGCTGAAACAGAATCTGGTGATTGGAAAGAGATTTACCGGGAAGAGGAAAATTTCCAACGCTTAGCGCGTTTTCCTGTCGAAATCACCACCCGGGCAGTTCGTTTAGTTGTGGAAGAAACCTGGGGCGATGAGAAGGTGAACGTTTTTGCCTGGGACATTGCCTGAGAGGGAATTTGATCATGCGTATAGACAAGGTTCAGTTGTATTATCTCCCGGTTAAGACGCGGACTCCTTACCAGTTTGGTAAGGAAACGATGTCAGAGGTTGTTTGTGCGCGGGTGGCACTAACCGTTAACGACCCACAGACTGGAAAGACGGCGCAAGGGTGGGGCGAAACACCCCTGAGCGTGCAGTGGGTCTGGCCCGGGACGACGCCCTTTAGCGAGCGTGAAGCCGCGCTGAAAGCATTTAGCGAGTCCATTGCGCAGGCATGGGCAGAGTTTTCCCAGCAAGGGCATCCCTTTGAACTGGGCCACGCATTTTTAGAAGAGCAACTTCCGGA
>JBNNDZ010000421.1:0-3614 GCA_050285865.1 Puniceicoccales bacterium | reverse complement strand
CGCTGTCGAAGTCCAGATGATTTAGGGCCTTTTATCCGCAGACTGATCGATCCTGGCCGTGGCCAACCACTGCTAATTCCGAATCAATTCCCGAAGTTTTTGAGGTGCCTCGCACTGCTAGTCGCAATGGACATGCGTGCGCTGATCAAGGAGCTGACTGATCAATGGCTCAGCGAGTATACTTCCTACCAGTGCAGGGATGAGTATGCGGGCTTTTCGGGCGCTTTTCTTATCAAAGAGGTACAAGCCTGGAAGAACCCATGGCCAAGACTCATAAACGCTCCACAATCCGTTCCAATTTTCAAACAAGCCCTGGCCTCTGCGCGTGGGCTCGGTTTTTACGCGAACTTTGCAACCAAAGCGACGAGTGAGGATGCCACTTTACGGCTGGACGAATTATTGAGTGGGCTGATCCAAGATAGTTGGAAAAAGCTTGTTCAATTCGATGACCGCGCCTCGTTAGGTATCATCCTTGAGCCTGATGAAGCAGCAAGCCTCGAAGAAATTACGCTGGCGCGCGTTTCTCATTGTGAAGAAGTGCTCTCCTCCCTTCCTTGGACCGAATCCGATTACTCTTTAGCTTGGAGGCCTCGCTGGAAATACATTCAGGCACGCTGCCATTTTGATCGAGCCATTGCATTGCTTGATCAAAGTGGCGAAAAGAAGGCCGCGAGCCAGGAAATCTGCAAAGTTGAGATCTTGCTAGGTCAATCCCCAGACATCGGCAATAAAGCCAAGACTCATTTCAAGGCCTACTCTATCGATGATGATGGATACGCCCCCTATGAAGAGGTACACGATCTTCTAGGGCACGTAGTGAATATTTTCGTTGATAACGCTCTCGACGCAATCGATCCACGGGCAGGCAATGGCTATTTTTTTCCTCATATCCTAAGTGATGGCTACAGTGAGAGTTACCAGCCATTGGAGACTACGGCTTCAGAGGCTGTCCTAGATCTGCAGAAACAACTCGAAGCTATTCCTGATGGGGCGACGCTATTTGAGCGTGTTAAGGCACTGTGTGAAGCTGACGGCATTTAGAAACGGACTTTAGGTGTCCACCTGTTGTCCACCTGTTCCTAGTCCATTTGAGTCCATTCCAGTCCACTTTGCCCGCTTTTCGGCGTTCTGGGCAAACGCACCGCGAGACGACTGGACATAGAAAAACCCCTAAGCCAGAGAGACTTAGGGGTTTAAAATTGGAGCGAGCGAAGAGGTTCGAACTCTCGACATCCACCTTGGCAAGGTGGTGCTCTACCAACTGAGCTACGCTCGCTTAAAAAGAAAAGGCAAATAGTGCCGGTTCAGGAGCCTTTGTCAAGCTCTACAAGGGTTCTTTTTCGAATATTTTCTGGAACGGGGACAAAGCCAGCTTTGGTCAGGGCTTCAGCCTGTTCAGAGCCCAGCAAAGACCGGATCAAAGGCAAAAGTTCATCTTGTTTTTCACGCTGGTAGATGAGGTAGAAACTAAGGCGCAACGGATAATCACCATAGTGAATGTTTTCGGGCGTGGGGCCGAAGGCGTATGATTCCTCTTTGCCGCCCGAGACAAGTAGGGGGCGGAGTTTCTCTTTGAGAAGGACTTTATTGGTGATCGCGATTGCGCCTGTATCGCTGGAGGCAATGTCATTCACCTGCAGGTTGTCGGCGATAAGGCTGACGGTTGGCTTGAGCGATCCGCTGTCCAAGGCGGTATACTTGAACATTTCCGTGACCACCGATTCGCCGTTTTCGAGACAGACTGCCTTGATTGAACGGGAGGACATCGGGCCTTGCACACCGAGTTCGCCCCAGCGGGTCAGGTTGTATTCTGATCCCGCGCCGTAAATGCCTGCCAGTTGATCGAGGGAGATTTCCGTTATCGGGTTTAGCTTGTCCACGACCACGAAGGCTACCTCGTAGGCAATCGGTAAGTGACGAAAGTTCCCCGCTGGCAGGTCGCTTTCTTTGGGGGCGGCAAGGATCGCGAGGCTTGCCTTACCGCTCTGTAGTGCATCAGTTGCTGGAATGCTGCCCGCAAAATCGGTTTCGATCGAAATGCCGTTATGCTCGGCATAGGCCTTGATGATTGGCTGAACTGCCGGAGCGATTAGGTCGGAACCGACAATCAACATCTCCGCCCGGCCCACGAATGGCACCAGGGCCACAAGCAATAGTAATGAGAAACGCATAAACCGTAAATTATCGGGAGTTAATGGACGCAGCTAGTTGCGTTCAATCGTTTTTTTGAGGGGTATCCTGCAATGCCATGTGACGGGAAGGCACTTGCTTGGTTCCCGTAAAAAAAGCGGACCCATTACTGAGTCCGCTTCATTATATAAAGATTACCCTCGGCCGGAGGCCAGTTGCTTTCGGAGGTATTCCACGGTGCGGGAGACATTGTCATCCTGCTCCATGATGTTTTCCACTGTCTTGCAGGCGTGGATAACGGTGCCGTGGTCACGGCCGCCGAATGCATCGCCGATTTCCTGCAGCGAGTGGCTGGTGAGCACACGGCTGAGATACATGGCGATCTGGCGCGGGAAGGCAATGTTGGCCGGGCGGCGTTTGCTGACCATGTCGCCCAGGCGCAGCTTATGGTAGTCCGCGACCTTTTGCTGGATCTTTTCGACGGTGACCTGGTTTTGAGCTTCCTCGTGGAGGATGTCCTTGAGCAGCGTTTCAACCGTGTCGACGCTCAGTTCGGTCTTCATCAGCGCGGCGTAACCGGCCACACGGGTGAGGGCACCTTCCATGCGTCGGACATTGCGGGAGACGCGTTCAGCCAGGAAATCGAGGATCGGCTCCGGCAAATCGAGATTCATGTTGTGCGCCTTCTTGCGGATGATCGCAAGGCGTGTCTCGTAGTCCGGCGGCTGAATATCGGCCATGAAGCCCCACTGGAAGCGAGATACGAGGCGGCTTTCGAGACGCTGGATCTCGCCAGCGGGGCGATCGCTACTGAGCACGATCTGCTTTTGGCGCTCGAAGAGTTCGTTGAAGGTGTGGAAAAACTCCTCCTGAATGCGCTCTTTGCCGGACAGGAAATGGATGTCATCAATCAGCAGAACATCGACCTGACGGTAACGCTGACGAAAGCGGGTGACGTTATTGTGCTGAATCGCTTCAATGTACTCGTTGGTGAATTTCTCGGTGGAAACGTAGGCGATTTGCGTGTCCGGACGCGTCGTCAAAATGTGGTGCGCGACGGCGTGCATCAGGTGTGTTTTACCCAGCCCGGTGTCACCAAAGAGGAAAAGCGGGTTGTAGGCCTTGCCCGGATTATTGGCGACGGCGAAGCTAGCGGCCTGCGCCATTTGGTTGCCCGAGCCGATAACGAAATTCTCGAAGTTGTTGCGTGGGTTGAGGATCAGCGTGGGGCGATTTAACTCAGCGGCGCGGCGGGACGTGCCTGGGCGGTCGGCCTCGGTTGTTGCGCTGCGAGGGCGCGTTTCGGTTTTCGGGGCAGCGGCTTCACGACGGGCGGCTTCGGCCTCGGCAGCTTCCGCTTCGGCGTCCACGGTGAGGCGTAATTCCACGCGTCGCCCGGCAGCTTCGCTGAGACGGCGATTGATCAGGTCCTGATAGTTGTCCTGAACCCAAATGGCGGCAAAGTCATTCGGTGCCGCAAGCGT
>JBNNDZ010000420.1:0-16281 GCA_050285865.1 Puniceicoccales bacterium | reverse complement strand
GGTCGTGGCCCTGTCGGTTTTCGCGTCGGCATTGGTTCACTATCAACAGGAGCAAAGCTGGTCCTCGCTGATTGATTTCGAGGCCATTTTCAAACCGCTGGAGCGCTCGTGGCGCAAGCTGATCGTGCCGGGTTTCGCCTGGGTTGGCTTGATGACGATTGGTCTGCCGGTGTTGCCGTTCACGTTTTTTCTTGGCATGGTAATCTACCTGGGCTACGCGATTCCGGTTTTGATCGCGCCTATGCGCGAAGATGCCATTCGCAAACGTTAGACCCAATTATTACGATGCCGACTTACGATTATCACTGCGCCGCGTGCGACACTGATTTCGAATTCTTTCAGTCGATGCGGGACGACCCGCTCGACCAGTGCCCCCATTGCTCGAAGAAGGGCAAGGTAAAGCGGATGATCAGCTCCGGCGCGGGCATTATCTTCAAGGGCAGCGGTTTCTACGAGACCGATTACAAACGATCGGGCTCCGGCGCGGAGTCCGGCAGCGGTGATTCTGCCAAAAAAGAGCCTGCCGCCAAGGACGCCAAACCTGCTAAGGAATCGTCAAAAACTGCCTCCAAATCAACGGATTAGGCCTGCGGGCAAACTTCCGGGACGGCGAGGTTTGTCGTTGGCATTCGGCGGGGAATTGTCATAGTCGCCAATGTTTCCGGTGTTAGTCATGACGCCTGTTCGTTAACCGCCAATCATCCCCATGCCGAAAAAGAAGAAAGTTCAATCGCAGGGTAATCTCGCCGCCGCCATCGTGCTTGGTGCATTGACGGCCCTCATTGGCGCGGCGCTGGGGATCGTTACTTTAAGCCTGGTGAAGGTGGAAGAAGTGCGCGGCATGCCCAAGGAGGAGGAGATCGAAAAGCACAAGGTCTATTACGTTTTTGGTAAAGACCGCGGCGGCAACTATCGGGCAAAAGAACAGGCGTTTTTATCCGGCCAAAAGGGCATGCTTCGTTTGACCGAAGAGGACTTGAACGGCTGGGTCGGCAATACCTTTAAATTTGTGAAGCCACCGAAAGGAGAGGAGCCTGCGGGATTGGTTGTGCTCAAGCCCAGCTCGCCCAATTTCCGCATCAACGACGGCGTCCTGTACATTGGCATGCCGGTTGAGGTGGAGGCGATGGGCAGCGAGCACAAGATGCGCTACATTGCTGAGGGCCAGTTTGTGCAAGCGGGGGACGAGTTCGTTTTTAATCCGGAAACAGTCCGATTGGGTTCGGCCAAACTGCCCCCTGTCGTTGCGGACTCGATTGGGCAATCGCTAATGGAACTCTTCAAGGACAACGAAGATTTTCCGCCTTATGACAAGGCCTGGGAAAGTCTCTCGCAGGTCCGCGTTGAGGGCGATGAGCTGGTCTTGATTCGGCAATAGCGTGAGCGGTCGCTGGCACAGGCAGTGGTTGATTTGCTGGGCGTTGGTTTGTCTGGCTTTGCCCCTTGCCGCCCAAATGCCGGGCAAAGACATCCTGGAACGCACGAGCCGAGATGGCATTTTCCGGGTGGTGGGGACGGATTTCGGCGCGCTGCAAACCGTGGGTGCCATGACCGACCAGATGGAACGCCTTGGCCTGCGGTATTTCCCCGAAATGCGTGAGCTCACTGAGCCGATCCAGGTAACGCTTTTGCCGAGTCCGGATTTTTCTGAGAACTATCGGATCAACTTCCAGCCCAACGGCAATTACTTCGTCTACATCCCTTGGAACGGCGACACGCGCTTTGGTGATGTCTGTCAGGCGCTGGCAAGTGCTTACATTCGCCGGACGGCCGTCTGGCGCTATGGGCGCGAAGCCGGTGCCAAAGCTCCGGACTGGCTGGAGCTCGCCTTCGGTCAGTTGCTCGAGGCGACAATCCGCCCCGGTTACGCCGATACGCAGGGGGATGAGGCGCTCATCCGCCCCCCGCTTGGGTTGATGGAACTTCTCGAAGCTGAGGGCCCTTTCGATCTTGAGCAGCGCCGGGTTGCGCTGAACGCCGTATGGTTTTTCCGCCTGATGGAGAACCGCATCACCGACCGCAAATTATTTCGCAAGGTGCTCGCAGCGTTCTTGCAGGACCTAAACCCGTCCTACATTCTGGTGAAGGCATTTCCAAACCGTTTCGAGTCCGAGCAGGATATGGAAATGTGGTGGGCCGTCGGGTTTCAAGCCATGGCCCGGGGACGAGAAACACCCTTCATCACCATGGAGCAAGCCCGCGAAACGGTTCGTTCCCTGGCGATTCTTACCGTCGACATCGATGGTGCTGACCGGCGTTTGGCAGGCCCCGTCCTGTGGGAATTGCGCGCCCGGGACAATGTCCGCAGTGCCCTGGAGCTGCGTCAGCGCGAAATCAAGCTGGAGCTTCAGCGCGTGAACCCGGTCTATTATAATGCCGTGTTGTCGCTGGGGCTGTTCATCGACTCTGCATTAAATGCGGAGTCGCTTGCGGTCGTTGAGCGCGCCAACCAGGCATTCCTCAGCGATTTCCGTGACGCGCAGCAGCTCGAGTTGGAGATCAAACGCCTCCTGCGCTGGTAAGGTCGCTTGCATAAGTTGCTTATTAAGCTGTTTGCCTCGCTTCACCCGTGACATCGGCCGGTGCTGCTGGTTTGGATGCGGGCTCCCACCCCTCGTCCGTTTAAGCCCTGAAACGCTTTGCAAGGCCCATTCGCAGACCACTCGAACGAAATTGGTTTCTCGCAGAGGCACAGAGGCACAAAGGAAATTTCCTTCGCGCCTTCGCGAGAGGCATAAACGTCAGAGTGGTTTCCAGATCGGCAATGCAAGTGTGCGCTCGTCGTAACGGGCCCAGCAACACGCTAACTATCAGGTAGCGTCAGCGTTCAAGGCTACGGCGGATGGGCATTGGGGCATTTGTGGTGCATCAGTTCTGTCATGTTCATATGAATACCAAAACCACACCGCTTGCACAAGTAAAATATGCACAAAATAACACTTATTCAAGCAACGTGGTCAACTCGATGTCGCCTCCTGCGAATCTTCCTTTGGTGGCGCGCTGGGAGCAAGTTTTGCGTCAGGAACTTGCGTTGCCCGCGACTGAGCGTATCATGGAAACCATGAAACCAGTTCGCCGCCAATGGGCGCAACGCTGGCGCGCTTTGATGCTCGCCGCCCCGCTTTTCCTTGTCACCGCCTGCGCCGACGAGGCGACCCAACCCAAATCCGCCGAAAAACCTATGCCAGAACCTGAAAAACTCGAAACCGCAACCTTTGGTGCTGGCTGCTTTTGGTGCACGGAGGCAGTCATGGATGCGCTCGATGGCGTTTATTACGTGGAGTCCGGCTACATGGGCGGCCATGTCGACAACCCGACTTATCGCGAAGTCTGCAACGGGACTACTGGCCATGCCGAGGTGATTCAGGTCCGCTATGACCCGGAGCAAGTCAGCTTTGCGACCTTGCTGGACACGTTCTGGGTCATGCACGACCCCACCACGCTCAACCGGCAGGGTGCCGATGTCGGCACACAGTACCGCTCGGCAATCTTTTACCACAGCGACGCGCAGCGCGAAACCGCCGAAGCCTCCAAGCAGGCGGCTCAGGCGCATTTCAGTGATCGAATCGTCACCGAGATCACCGAGGCGTCGACGTTCTATCCGGCCGAGGACTACCATCAGGATTACTTCGAGCTAAACCCGAATGCGGGTTACTGTCAGTTCGTCATCGCCCCCAAGCTCAAGAAGTTGGGATTGGATTAGGGGCGTAGTAAAAATTCGACGTGAGCCGTACTTTATTCGCGGTTAAAGCAAAGAAGTCGCAAAAAGGCGCACAAGTCACATAATTCCGGGAACCTACGCAGTCCCATGGCCTGCTTCAAAAATCTGGGAACCTTCGCAGCCCAACGGCCTGCCTCAAAGCGCCGCAAACCCATCCTGTTTTGCATCAGGCCGTTGGCCTGATGCGACTTGTTTGGCACCCTCTATTATCCCAGGCTCATCTTTTTATCCCCATGCACCGCGCAAACTATGCACCCATCCCCCTGATTTGGGGAATTGGTTGATTGATTTACGCAATGCAAAAGCAATGCAAAAAACGTGCGAAGTGTTGATTAACTGTTTACTAAAAAGTAACGAATATCATTTTTAAATTTTTATCTCCCTATATAACAAGGGCTTACGGATCGTTGAAATAAGGTGGCATGGGATGCGCTTTATGTATGGCAACAATTTAACCAATTAAACGCCATGTATGCTGAACACCCAATCTCTGAATCCACGACCAGCCTGATTGAAGCCCCGGATCGTGATGAACTGTTGCGCGAGTTTTATCCGCTGGTCCGTTCAATCGTGAACAGCATGCTGGCGCATCTCCCGGCCTGTGCCGACGCCGACGAACTCCACAGTGTGGGTGTCACTGGTTTGGTTGCCGCAGTAGACCGTTTCAAGCCAGAGCATGCCAAAACTTTCCGTGCTTATGCCGGCACCCGCATTCGTGGAGCGATCCTCGACGAACTGCGCCGCATGGACGCCTTGCCCCGCACCCGCCGCGCTAAGGTGCGCCGTCTTCGGGAAACCGTTGATACCCTCGAGCAAAAGCTGGGCCGCGCCCCGAACGAGGAAGAAATTTCCAAGGCATTGGGCCTCTCGCCCCGCCAATACGAAAAATTCCGTCAAGGTGCTGAGCCGGTATTGTTTGTCTCGTTGGACAAATCTCACGGTAATCCGAACGAAGACGAGCCTGACCTGCACGAAACCATCGCCGACGAGCGCGAAGAGCCGACCATTAAGCGCATGGAGCGCCACGAGTTGGTCGACGAAGTATCGCAGCTCATCACCGAGTTGCCCGAGCGCCAACGTTCCGTTCTCGTCCAATATTACTTCGAGGGCAAGCGCCTCGCCGACATCGCAGAAGTCTTCGGTGTGACCGAAGCCCGCATCTGTCAAATCCACACGCAGGCCGTCGCCAAGCTCCGCCGCAGCTTCCAGTCGGTGGACCCGAGCCGCTCCTAAAGCACTTTTCAGTTAGCGTAGTGTATCGTTTGAAGCCCCAGCCGCTAAATGGCTGGGGTTTTGGTATGCCTTGGAATCTCGTTGTGCGGGAGTAGGCTGTTTCGTCCACTCAAGTTACGTATGCGGTTGGGGACCAACCGCGCTACCTGGGCCAACCGCGCTACCTGGGCCAACCGCGAATCGGGGAATTAGCCTTCGCCTTCATCGGCGATCAGCGGCACGTATTGCTTGCGGCCATCGAGGTAGATATAGAGGGCGTTCGCCTGGTTCATGCGCAAGGCACGCTGGGCATCGTCGACCGAGGTCGTGGGTTCGCCGTTGATCGACAAAATGACCGCTCCTACCGGCAATACGTCGCCGTGTGGTGAGTCAGGCGCAACGCGGGTTACGCGGAGCCCGTCAAGGTCGCTGGGCAACCCTTCGGCTTCGCGAATGGAGCGGTTAAGCGGGCTGACCTCGATGCCGTCCGCCAGTTCCCAGATCTGCGGCTCGGGAGCCTTGGGCTTGGGCGGCGGGGTGAAGCTGACTGGGCCGCCGCGCAGGAGCTGTTCGCGGTCGCCGAGGGTCACAGAAATATCCTGCGATTGACCATTGCGGACAATGCCCAGTTCGGCGGTTGAGCCCGGTGCCTGACTGGAGATCAGGTAAATCATTTCGCGGACGGAGTCGACCGTCTGGCCATTGACCGTGGTGACGACGTCGCCATGCGTCAGGCCTGCGTTGGCCCCCGGGAGGCCCGGAGTGACGTTGTTAATGAGTGCGCCGCGGGTGCTTGGGAGTCCGAATGCCTGGGCAAGCTCGCGGTTGAGCGGGGCCAGCTCCACACCAATGAAGCCTCGGCGGACTTCGCCGTCATCCACGAGGCTTTGCATGATTTTAGCCGCCAGGTTCACCGGGATGGCGAAACCGATACCGATACTGCCGCCGGTGGGGCTGGCAATGGCGGTGTTAATCCCGATCACGCGCCCCTGGGCGTCCACCAGCGGACCACCGGAGTTGCCCCGGTTAATGGCGGCGTCGGTCTGAATAAAGCTTTCCAATGCGGGCGAGTTGCCAAAGCCGATGATGTCCAGGTCGGTGCGTTCGAGTGCGGAAACGATGCCCTGCGTGACGGTCATGCCGACGCGCAACGGGTTGCCCACGGCAAAAACGATGTCGCCGACCCGGAGGTTGGCGCTGTCGCCAAGTGGCAGGTGGGGAAAGACCTCGCCGGGAGCGTCGACTTTGATCACTGCGACATCCGTTTGCGGATCCGAACCGATGACCGTCGCCTCGAATTCGCGTCCATCGCTGAACTGCACGATGATCTCTTCGGTGGTGCTGCCCCGACGCCCGGAGATCACGTGGTTATTGGTCAAAATGTAGCCGTCGGGCGTGACCACGAAGCCCGAGCCCAAGCCTTCTTGCACGTATTCATCCCCTTGCTGGCCATCGGGCAGCGGCTGCATGCCGTAGTATCGACGCAAGAGGTTTTCCATGCTGCGCTGATCGGGATCGCGCTGGGAAACATGGGCGACGTGGACACTGACCACGGCCGGTGTCACGCGGTCGAGGACATCCGCATAGCTCGTAATGCGGACTTTATTAGTGCGGTCCAACGGCGCAGTGTCGCGCTCCAGTTGGATCGGTGGCAGCGTCTCCTGTGCAAGCAGGCGGTTCGCGGCGAATCCGGCCAGAACCGCCGCCACGGTCGTTACAGTGAATGCGAGGGTGAGGAATGCGGATCGTTTCATGGTTTGGCTCTTTTGCTGACAGGAAAAATCAGCCAAGGTTTCGCAAACGTCAAACGACCGCGCGTGTTGGTTTATTTGAGCTTAATCATCGCCCAACACAAGCGCCTCCCCCCGGCGCATCGGGACGTCATGTTCTAACCACCGATGACACGGATGAACACTGATCGTGCGCAACGGCCTTATTAAGAACCAGTCCAACACTCACTTGTTTTGATTGGCTACGGTGGAGCCCGCTAGGGACAGTGGGCTCCACCTATTAAATTACTCGAGAAGTGGCATAAGTCTGACTAGGCCAGTGAGCTATTTTCTCACGTTAAGCCCCCAACGTATCCCCTTTGTGCCTTTGTTAGAAAATAAAAAGCCAGAGTGGCCGAAGGGCGTACACCAACGAGATCCGTGCCGCCCGTTCCGTGCTATCCGCGTGATCCGTGGATTTTAATAATGCCCTATCGCTATTTTGAATGGGTTTGCTCGTTCACGGCGCGGAAGAATTTACCGTCGTTGGGGGCGAGGATCGGGTAGGGGTTGAGGACGTTTTCCGGGTCGGGGAAGACGTTGTTCCAGACTACCAGGTTCGTGCTGTATTGCAGCGTGCCGGTGTAGCTGACGTAGGGCTGGCCCTGGTCATTGACGTTGATTTCGATTTCCGGCGGCACGGGACCCTTTTCGCCGGTCAGGATCGGCTCGCCCGGCACGTTGTTAAAGGAGATGCTCTGGATGAGGGTTTCCTCACCGGCGAAAGTGATCTCCACGTAGCCTAGTGCACCGTCGAGCGGCCCCCCCTCCAGTTTGAAGCCCATGAATCCGTAGGCGTCGTTATACCAGGCGCCGTGGAGGTTGTATCCGAATCCGGTCAGCTCGGCATCGACGGAGACATTTTCTTCCAGTTGGAGGATGCTGTTCGTGTTAAAGACGTTGGTAGGGGAAATGCGGACGCCGGTGACGAAGCGGCCGGAAATACCGCTTTCACTGCCGAGCCCGGTAATACCGATGGTCGGGTTGGTCGCGGTGGTGCCGTATGAAATGCGCAGAATGTATGGGCCGTCCTGGTCGCCACTTTGGCGTGAGACCAGGCCGGTCTGGAGGTTGACATAGAGGGCCTTGTCGCTGAGTTCGCCGTTGCTGCGAACGCTGAGCGGGTCGCCGTAGTCATGCGTGATAATGGTGGCACGCAGGGAGGTGCTCGCGAGCAGCAGCGTGGCCAGGAGGGAGATTGTGTAGAGGAGTTTCATGTGTAGCGAGTCAGTTGAGATGGTTTTTAGAGCAGTGAATTATGAGTGGTCTACCTTTTTCTGCCCAGATTAAAACCCTAATGAAACCCATCATGGCCAACTTATTCCATGCTTTTTGCAATTGAGGTGGGCCAATTTGACACGCCGATTCCCCGCCGTAGCTAGAAAAAGCTCGACAAGTTGGCCATTAAGTGTCTAGCTTTAAAGGTTTACGCGCACTCGCGCTCAACGTTCAATCAAGCTATCAAAAAATCAATGGCGCAGAAATCGTTATTGGCTTCTCGCAAATTCATCAAGCCTTCCTTCTCGTATTTGATCGAGAAAAAACGCGACGGAGGGGAGTTCACGGACGAAGAAATTCGTTTCATCGTCGATTCCATCCTCGATAAAGAAATGCCGGAATTTCAAATGGCGGCCTTGGCCATGTCCATTTACTTCCAGGGCATGTCTGCGCAGGAGACGGCTGTATTCGCCGAGGAGATGATGCTCTCCGGCGAGGTGATCGACCTTTCCAAGCTCACGCGGCCCAAAATCGCCAAGTATTCGACCGGAGGCGTTGGCGATAAAACCACACTGGTACTCGCCCCACTTGCGGCGGCCTGTGGCGTCATCATGCCCGCGATGAATGGAGTGGACGAGAATTTCGTTATCAGCAACCTCGATAAGCTCTCCGCGATCAACAAGTTTAAGGCGGACATGGAGCTGAACGAGTTCATCAAGCAACTCGACACGGTCGGTTGCTCGATCGTTGCTCAGCACCCCGAGATCGCACCGGTGGACGGCATTCTCTACGAGCTTCGCCAGAATACTGCGACGATCCCGAGCCTGCCGCTCATCACCGGCAGCGTGCTCTCGAAGAAGCTTTCCGAAGGAGCTGAAGGCCTCGTAGTCGACGTCAAGTGGGGCAACGGCTCCTACATTAAAGACGTCGAGCAAGCCAAGCAGCTTGCCCGCAGCATCACCCGCGTGGGCCGCAGCATGAAGCGTCGCTGTGTGGCACTCGTGACGGACATGAACCAACCGCTTGGCGACACCGTCGGCACCGGTTTGGAGCTTCTCGAAGCGGTCCAACTGCTCAAGGGCGAAGGTCCGGAAGACTTGCAGGAACTGGTCCTTAAGCTGGGCATGGAAATCGTCCGCCTCGCCGGTGTGGCTGGTTCGACCCTGTCGGCCAAGCAAACCGTGCAGAAGCACCTCAAGGACGGCTCGGCGCTGGAGAAATTCCGCGAAATGATCGAAGCCCAGGGCGGCGACGCATCGTTCATCGACGATCCGGAAAAGATGCCCAAGGCCAAGTATGTGCGCAAGCTCCCCGCTCCCAAGCGTGGTTATGTGCACACGATCAATGCCGGTCAAATCGCCCGCGGCGTGCAGATCCTTGGCCAGCGCAAGAATGGCAAATACGATCCGGCGGTCGGTGTTTCGGAAATCAAGAAGGTAGGCACCCAGGTCAAGCAGGGTGAGCCGCTCATGATGATCCATTACAACGATGAAGCTAAGCTCGAGACCGCGCTCGAATACCTGCGCAGCGCCTACCGCCTCGCGCCGAAGCGCCCGAATCCGCCCGAGCTCATCGTCGAACGCGTCGCCTAGCCAAGGCTTCGAGCGACGATACTACGCATCGCCAAAGCTTCGCCTTGGAACCTCGATGCTGGCGCATCGCATTTTACAAAGCCCCGGAGATTCCGGGGCTTTTTTCGTGGAATTGATACGTCCCCGCCTGCGCGGCGATGAAGGTATGCTTCCCGATTAATTTCGTTACCGCAGCCAGTCCGCATCATGCACGACGAACTGGGGCTGGCCGCGGTATTCATCCAGCTGGCCAATGAAGCGCAGCGGGTGACCAACCTTTACTTTGGCCAAGCGGTCTTTGACTGCTCCACCGTAAGCATATACCTGGAAATGCTGCTCGCCAACGCGGATAATGTACGGGCGCGTCTGGACGAGTTTGCCTTCAACCACATAGAGATTCCCGAAATTTGCCGCGAGGGTTTCCGGGTTTGCGTCGGGGAGGTCGGTAAAGTGCGGGATGGCGGTGATATTGACGTCGCGGAAGTTGACCATCGGTATGGCGGCAGGCCCGTTGGGCGAGCGGTGGGAGGGCTCATTGAGGGGCGTATCGTGGTCCGTGGTGAAGATGGCTGCGATTGGAAAATGGTCACTATGTCCGCCGCCGGTGTCGCTCGTGAAATACCACGGGATTGGCGCATTCCATGGTCCCCGTGCATTCAGCCCGGGTACGGCGATGATACAAAACGAGTCATCTACGTAGCGGATGCCCTGTGTGTCGAACATGCCCGGGGTCACCAGCATGTGCATCAGCGTGCTCCAGCCGCCCTGGTAAAGTTCGCTGCCGCGCTGCCAAACGGGGAGCTCGAACCAGAGGTTGTAGAGCAAGCGGTCGCCCTGGCGGGTGGCTTGTTCATCGCCCTGCGAACCGAGCACATCGATGGCGAAGTCCTCGGTGTCGTGCCAGGTGCTGGCCTGCGCGGTGGGAAAGTATTGTTTGGCGTTGTAGTTGGTGTTCAGGTCGCCGCCGATAAGGATGTCGGCGGAGGGATTACGGGCAATGACCGCCTCCAGCGCTGAGCGCAGGTCGCGGGCATTGCGAACCCGGACAGACTCCGTGCGAGCGTGTGATGCCCCGCTTTTCCAGTGGTTATTGAAGACGATGAACTCGTTGCCGTCCACGTCCAGGCCCACTTCCTGAATGGCGCGTGCCCTTGGTGTGTGGTGGGTCTTCGCGTAGGTGATGGGAAACTTCGTGAAGACCGCGTTTGTGTGCGCGGGGCGCTGGTCGAGCGGTTCCGTATGTTCGGGCAGGGCAACGGTGTAGCCCGTCAGGCCGTTGTCATGAAAATATTTTAGCAGCAACGCCTCCACGGGCAGCCCGGCAATCTCTTCGTTGAAACCGCCCGTGAGCATCTCGTCGACGGAGGTGTCCGCGTATAATTCCAGGAACACGTGGTAGTCTTCGACGGTGCTCCCGGGTGTGCGGTCGAGTTCCAATTCTTGAAACAGGATCACTTCCGGCCCCGCGCCGTCGTTGAAGCGGCGGGCGAGCTCCGCGATATTCTGAATCTTGGTCAGCAGCTTACGGGGCGAATAAGGCGAGGGATTTGCGGGGTTGCCGGGTTGGTAATCTCCAAAGAGCGCCACGCCGTCCGCATCGAACAGGTTTTCCACGTTGTAGGCCATGACATGGAATTGGCGCGCAGGCAGCAGCGCCATCGGCAGCAGGCACAACAGCAACACGGCAACGCATCGAAAACGTGACAACATGCAGGTGATTCCTAGACCGCGCCGCTTCGTGATGCAAGCGGACCAGTAATAAGTTTCGGTTACAGCCCTGATGAAAAACATCTTACCGGCTCGATCCGGCTTTTCGCGCGCTCTTCGTCGAGGCCACTGCACAATGGCCTTGTCACCGGCGCGCGGGTTTGCACCGTTGTCTTCCTTGCGATGACTGTTTATCCCAACGAGAGTGAATTCGTGGCGCTGGCCGGGCAGGGGAATCTGATTCCCGTGCATGCAGACCTGACTGCGGATTTCGAAACGCCGGTTTCGGTTTACTCGAAATTGCGGGCCCATGCGCCTGCGTTTTTATTCGAGTCGATCGTGGGTGGCGAACACATCTCGCGCTACAGCTTTGTTGGCTGCAGCCCACGCCAGGTCATCGCCTCGTGGCCAGAAAAAACCGTCATCACCAACCGCGATGGTTCCAAGACCGAGCAACCCACACCCGCCGATCCGCTAAAGCTGATCGAGGAAGCGCTGGCACCCTGGAAGCCCGTCATCATGCCGGACCTGCCGCCCTTCATCGGTGGTGCGGTCGGCTTCCTCGGGCACGAATGGATTCACTGCGTGGAGCCATCGGTCCCGGTGGCGGACGAAGTCGTTCTCGGCACGCCTCTGATGTGGTACGCGCTGATGGACACCGTTGTCGCGTTTGACCACGCCAAGCAGGTGATCCGCGTCGTGAGCAACGCCCGGCTGGAAGAGGGAACCGATCCGGCTGACGCCTACCGCGCCGCCTGCGCCGAGATTGAGTGCGTGATCGAGCAACTGTCGTCCGGCAACAAGCTCGCACCGATGCCGTTGGCGCAGGTCGATCCGTCTGAGATCACCGTACCGCAGGGCAACTTTACCCGCGAGCGTTTCGAGGCCGCCGTCGAGGCGACCAAGGAATACATCCGTGCCGGAGACGTGATTCAAGTCGTCGGCTCGCAGCGCTTTGAGGCCGAATACACTCAGGAGCCGATCGACCTTTACCGGGCTCTGCGGATCGTGAACCCGTCGCCCTACATGTTCTGTCTGGAAACGGGGGATTACGCCGTCGTGGGTGCCTCGCCGGAAGTTCATGTGCGCAGCACGGCTGGCCGCGTGGAGATTCGCCCCATCGCGGGTACACGCCCTCGTGGCAAGGACGAGCAGGAAGACGCCGCGTTGGAAGAAGACCTCCTCGCCGACGCCAAGGAACGCGCCGAGCACCTGATGCTGGTCGATCTCGCGCGGAACGACATTGGTCGCGTTTGCGAAACGGGCAGCGTGCGGGTCGAAGATTACGCAATCATCGAACGCTACAGCCACGTCATGCACATTGTGTCGCAGGTGGAGGGGCAACTCGCTTCGGACAAGACCCCGTTTGACCTCATGCGGGCGACTTTCCCGGCGGGAACGCTTTCCGGTGCGCCGAAGATCCGCGCCATGCAGATCATCACGGAGCTGGAAGGCCAGCAGCGCGGCATTTACGGCGGCGCGTTGGGCTATTTCAGCTACGATGGCAACCTCGACAGCTGCATTGCGATCCGCACGGCAGTCCTCAAGGACGGCAAGATATACATCCAGTCCGGTGCCGGTTTGGTCGCGGATTCCGTCCCGGCCAGCGAATACGACGAAACCGTCAACAAGGCCAAGGGTATGCTCAAAGCCGTCGCGCTCTCCCGCCGCCTCGGGCGGTGAGTCGGCGGGCGTTATTGGGGCACTGAGAGCACAGAGGGGGCACTGAAAGCTCGGAGCGGGGCGGAGCTTTCTCTTGGAGGGCGTCTAACATTCACTCCAGGCCAAGGGCCTGTTTCATACCAGCCCAGCCCCATTTAGGGCTGGGTTTAGGACATGATGAAACAAAACCTGCGGGCCAACGGTCCGCCTTATTCGATACGTGGGTTTTGATTCATGAGGCGGACCGTTGGCCCGCAGATTTTGTCTATGCGGGTTTAGACCCAGGCCGCAGGCCTGGGCTGGTATGAAGCGGACCGTTGGTCCGCTCTACTGAAGCCAGCCCCACCTTAAACGAAATCAATCCGGCTCGATCGCACTTTTTGACGCGCTCTTAATTAATTCGGAGCTTTTCGCCATCGAATCGACTCCGTGATTCTCGGTGCCCCCTCTGTGTTCTCTGTGCCCCAAAACCGCTCTTGCGGCAAAGTGTGTTTTCAAGATTCCCCTTGGACGCCTGGGGCGTGTAATGTCCGCGCATGAAAGTTTTGATCCTCGGCGTCAATGGGTTCATTGGCAGCAGTCTTGTGTGGAAAATCCTGACCGAAACCGACTGGGAAGTTTGGGGCATGGACATGGCGACGAACAAACTCGGCGCCTCGCTTGGCCACGACCGGTTTCACTTCTTTGAGGGCGACATGACCATCAACAAGGAGTGGATCGAATACCACGTGAAGAAGTGCGACGTCGTTGTGCCGCTGGTGGCGATTGCCACGCCCGCGCTTTACGTGAAGGACCCGATTCGCGTCTACGAACTCGACTTCGAGGCGAATGTTTCCGTGGTCAAAAAGGCGGTCCAATACAACAAGCGCCTCGTATTTCCATCCACAAGCGAGGTCTACGGCCTGGTGCAGGACCGCGAGTTCGACGAATACACGACGAACATGGTCTACGGCCCGATTCCCAAACAACGCTGGATTTACGCCACGATCAAGCAACTGCTCGACCGCGTTATCTGGGCCTACGGCGAAACCGATGGGCTCGACTTCTCGCTGTTCCGTCCGTTCAACTTCGTCGGCCCGAAGCTGGACGACGTCAACGACCCGAAGGAAGGCTCCTCGCGCGTCGTCACGCAGTTCATCCACAACATCATTACCGGCAAGCCGATCAAGCTCGTCGACGGGGGCCGCCAGAAGCGTTGCTTCACCTTCATCGACGACGGCGTGGACTGCATCATGCGCATCATTGCCAACGAAAACGGCTGCGCAAGCGGACGCATTTTCAACGTCGGTAACCCGCGCGAGGAATACTCGGTCCGCGAACTGGCGGAATTGCTTATCGAACTGATTGGCGAATACCCGGACTACGCCGATCTCGCCCGCAACGTGAAGATCGAGGAAGTTTCCAGCGGCGAATATTACGGCGAGGCCTATCAGGACGTCGTGCACCGCGTCCCCAAGGTCGAGGAAGCAAAAAAACACCTCGGCTGGGAGCCCAAGACCGACCTCCGCACTGCCCTCAAATACACCCTCGACTACCACCTGCGCAACCAGGACTACGAGCTCAACGCCTCGGGCGTGCGGTAGGTGGCGGCACCTTGACATCACCGCATCACTGCATCATATTGGTGTTATGAGGACGACGCTGAACATCGATGAGGAGGCGCTGGCGATACTGCGGAATCGCGCCGACGCCAAAGGGCTTTCGCTGGGCGCCGCGGCGACTGAACTGATCAAAGAGACGGCGAAACCACATGATTATGAGATTGCGGAAGGGCCATCGGGATTCCCTTGTTTTAAGCTTCCATCCGGAGCGGCAAAGGTAACTTCGGAGCAGGTGCGCGAGGCGTGGGAAAGCGAAGCATTGGACCAGGATGCGACTCTTCGACGTTAATTTACTCATCGCGCTTTCCTGGCCGACTCATCGGCATAGCGCGGTCGCCCACCAATGGTTTGGCGGCTTGGATTCTCCGGACTTTGCCACCTGCGGCATCACCGAAAGCGCGTATTTACGATTGATGCGCAATGCGGCGATTATCCCCGAAAATCCGTCCATCAGCACGACCTTGGCGATGCTGGAGCGGATTCGCTCGGCTCCGGGTTGGCGTTTCCTGGGGGATGCGCCGAGTCCACTTGAACCGGGCCTTCGTGGGATCATTTCGCGAACGCACGGCTACCGCCAAATGACTGACGCCTACCTCATCGGGCTTGCGGCGCATCACGGGATGAGACTCGCGACGCTCGACGCCAAGTTGCTTGCGACATTCGGCGAAGAGCACATCGAACTGATCCCGACTGCTTGATGCGCTCATGGCAAAACCACACATGAAACGGATGCCCTCAATGGCCTTTCACTTTAATAACCTGCACGCTGTCCGCGTTTATCCGCGTAATCCGAGGTTAACAAACTCGTAGTCCATGCGTCTTGCCCTGAAAATCGATGTCGACACCGACCGGGGAACGCGGGAGGGCGTGGAGCCGCTGATGCGGATCTGCGAGAAGCATGGCGCGCCCGCAACATTCCTGTTTTCGCTGGGACCGGACAATACCGGCAAGGCGATCCGCCGCGTGTTTCGTCCGGGCTTCCTGCAAAAGGTGCGGCGGACCAATGTCGCGGGGAATTATGGACTGCGCACATTGCTCAACGGAACGCTCCTGCCCGCGCCGCGCATTGGCAAACGCAATGCCGCAGCCATGCGTGCAGTGAAGAACACGGGCTTCGCGGTGGGCATTCATTGCTGGGATCATTTTCAATGGCAGGACTACCTCCATCGCATGCCGCTGGAACGCATTCAGGACGAGTTCGTGAAGGCGGTCAGCGCATTTCAGGAAATCTTTGAAGAGCCCGCCACGTGTGCCGGGGCACCCGGTTGGCAGTGCAATGCGCGTAGCCTGGAAGTCTATGATGCGGCGAAACTCCGGTGGGGCAGTGATGTGCGTTGGCCAACGCCGTGGAGCGAGAAGACACGCCCGCCGACCGCATTTTTCCCTAAGGTAAACGAGGCGACTTTCGAGACGCTTCACTTCGCCACAACCCTGCCCACACTGGATGAGTTACTGGGCCGGCCGGAGTTTCCCGAGGCCACGATCAACGCCCATTTGCTGTCGTTGTTGCAAACCGGCGGCGACCATGTCCACACGCTCCACGCGGAGCTCGAGGGCCTGCATTACGCGTCGATGTTTGATGATTTCCTATCCCGCGCGAAGGCGGCGGGGGTGGTGTTTTACGACCTCGGCGAGGAGGCGGAGAGATTGCTGGCTAGCCCGGGCACAGTCCCGGTGTGCGAAGTCGCGCAGGCCGAGATCGATGGCCGCAGCGGCGAAGTCGCGGTGGTGAAGTAAGCCACCCATTTCACCTCGTGCTTGCATCGGCGCGGGACGTGCTGACAAGATTACCGTGATGGATGATTTTTTTGCGCAGGAGC
>JBNNDZ010000419.1:0-5149 GCA_050285865.1 Puniceicoccales bacterium | reverse complement strand
TGGCGAGCTTGGCAACAGCGGCTTCAACAGCCTTGTCGATACCACGCTTCAGGAAGATCGGGTTTGCGCCAGCGGCGACGTTGCGGAGGCCTTCCTTGTAGATGGCGTGTGCGAGAACGGTTGCGGTCGTGGTGCCGTCACCAGCGTTGTCGCTGGTCTTGGAAGCCACTTCGCGAACCATCTGTGCGCCCATGTTTTCATAGGGGTCGCTCAGTTCGATTTCCTTGGCGACGGAAACGCCGTCCTTGGTTACAGTTGGGGAGCCGAACTTCTTGTCGATGAGGACATTGCGGCCTTTCGGTCCGAGGGTCACGCTGACCGCGTCGGAGAGCTTTTGAACGCCGGCAAGGATTGCCTTGCGTGCGGCTTCGTCGAATTTGAGTTGCTTAGCCATAATCTAAGTTATGTTGATGTTACTTTTATTAAGGTCGTTTACTTTGCGTGGCAGAGTTGCTTTCTGACGCAGAGCTTACTTTTCAACCACGCCGAGGATGTCGTCTTCGCGAACGAGCGTGTAGGTCTCGTCCTCGAACTTGACTTCCGTGCCGCCGTACTTGGAAACGATGACGATGTCGCCAACCTTCACGTTGAAAGGCTGAGCCTTGCCATTCTCGTCCTTGGCGCCGGTGCCCAAAGCGATGACTTTCGCTTCTTGTGGCTTTTCCTTGGCGGAGTCCGGGATGATGATGCCACCCTTAACTTGTTCGTCCAATTCGACGGCCTTGATGAGGACGCGGTCGCCGAGCGGCTTGATCTTTACTTTGGTTGCAGTTGCCATGTTGGTTACTACGTTGTTATTAGTTATTTGTGTGAGTTGTTGTTGAAAAAAGTCATGAAAAACCCGGCGACTTATTGTTCGCCGTCGGGCTTGGCGGACTCGCCGCGTGCATCATAGTCCTCGCCCACCACGTTGAGCTTCTTGCCGGAATAGTCTGGCATGTTACGCTCCAAACCAATGCCAATGACGCGATCTTTGGTGAACGACGCCACGAGCTTGCCTTCACAGTATAGGGAGAAGAAATCGTTACCGGGCGTCAGCTTGTCAGCTTTCACCCGGAACGTTCCCTGGTCTGTAAATACGAGGTGGTTGAGGGACATAAGGAGATTAAGAATTAAAGTTTAAAGATTAAAGGCTCAGTATGATTTGTCTGAGATGAGCTCCTTTAATTTTTAATTTGTTCGCTTTAATCTTCCCTTACTTCTTATCGTCGACCACTTCGAAGTCGGCGTCGACCACGTCGTCGTCATCCTTACCGGCGGCGGTGGGATTGCCAGCGGTGGACTCGGCGTCGGCGGCTTCAGCGGCGGCTTGTTGAGCGGCGGCCTGCTCTTCCGGGGACATGTTCTTATACATGTCTTCAGCGGCGGCGGAGAAGGCGGCTTGCAGCTTTTCAGCGGCGGCCTTCAACTCGTCCGGCGAAGCGTCCTGATTTTCGAGGACCTTCTTGCCTTCTTCGAGAGCGGACTCAATCGGGGCCTTCTTGTCAGCCGGGAGCTTGTCGCCCAGTTCGCCGAGTTGCTTTTCGGTGGAGAAGACGATGCCGTCGAGCTGGTTGCGGGCTTCCACGCCTTCCTTGCGCTTGCGGTCTTCTTCCGCGTGCGCTTCGGCGTCGGCCTTGGCCTTTTCGACTTCTTCCTCGGAGAGGCCGGTGCCGCCCGTGATGGAAATCTTCTGCTCCTTGCTGGTCGCCTTGTCCTTGGCGCTCACGTGCAGGATGCCGTTGGAGTCGATGTCGAAGGTGACTTCAATTTGCGGAACACCGCGCGGTGCCGGCGGAATGCCGTCGAGGCGGAAGTTGCCGAGCATCTTGTTGTCATTGGCCATCGGGCGCTCGCCCTGAAGGACCTTGATGTCGACCGCGTTTTGGTTGTCCGCGTAGGTCGAGAAAGTCTGGGACTTCTTGGTCGGGATCGTGGTGTTGCGCTCGATCATTGGTGTGGCAACGCCGCCTGCGGTTTCAATCGCGAGGGTCAGCGGGGTCACGTCGAGCAGAAGCACGTCCTTAACGTCGCCCTGAAGAACGCCGCCCTGGATGGCTGCGCCGATGGCGACCACTTCGTCCGGGTTGACACCCTTGTGCGGCTCCTTGCCAGCAAGGCCCTTGGCGATCTCAACGATCTTGGGCATGCGGGTCATGCCACCGACGAGGACGAGGTCATTGATCTCGCTCATCGAGAGGTCGGAGTCCTGGAGACACTGCTTGAACGGCGCGACCGTGCGCTGGGCGAGGTCGTCCGTCAGCGCCTCAAGCTTGGAGCGGCTCATGGAGACGTTCAAGTGCTTGGGGCCGGTGTCGTCGGCGGTGATGAAGGGCAGGTTGATGTCGGTCGACTGCGCCGAGGAAAGGGCGATCTTGGCCTTCTCCGCTTCTTCCTTCAGGCGCTGCTTGGCCATCGGGTCGGCGAGCAGGTCGATCTTGCTGTCGTTCTGCTTCTTGAATTCTTCCGCGAGGAATTTGATGATCGCGGTGTCCCAGTTGTCGCCACCCAGGTGGGTGTCGCCATTGGTGGCCTTCACTTCGAAGACGCTGTCCGCGATTTCCAGAATGGAGATGTCGAACGTGCCGCCGCCGAGGTCATACACAGCGATGGTTTCGTCGGCCTTCTTGTCGAGGCCATAGGCGAGGGCGGCTGCGGTTGGCTCGTTGATGACGCGAAGCACTTCGAGGCCCGCGATCTTGCCGGCGTCCTTGGTCGCCTGACGCTCCGGGTTGTTAAAGTAAGCCGGGACGGTGATGACCGCCTGACTGATGGTTTCGCCAAGGTAGGCCTCGGCGTCCGCCTTGAGCTTGCCCAAGATCATGGCCGAAATTTCTTCTGGCGCATACGTCTTGGATTCGCCGCTCACGGTGACTTCGATTTGCGCGTCGCCGTTTTTGCCTTCGACAACCTTGTAGGGAAGGCCTTTGGATTCCTCCTGAATTTCGGAAAACTTGCGGCCAATAAGGCGCTTGGCGGAGAAAATGGTGTTTTGTGGATTGGTGATGGCTTGACGTTTTGCAGCCTGGCCCACGAGTCGCTCGCCATTCTTTGCGAACGCCACGATGGACGGCGTGGTGCGTGCTCCCTCGCTATTGGGGATAACCACCGGCTCGCCGCCTTCCATGACAGCCATGCAGGAATTCGTCGTACCTAAGTCGATGCCTAAAATTTTACTCATGGGCACTCCCTTGCAAACGGTGTGCCTTATGGTTGATGGTTTTGTAAGTGATTTATAATGAAAGGAATATAGATCTACGGCATTGGTTTCAGTGAAGTTTCGATGCTGGAATGTGGCGCAGAATGTCTCACCTGTCACACCCGTGGTGCGCCATGTCACTGTGACAACAGACTGTGTCACACGCGAAACTCGGGATTGCTTTTGAACCACTCGGTGCTTACTGATTGCAGCCATGAGCACCACTCACCGCACGCTGGCCCTGCTGGGCATGACCGTAGCAAGTGCCTTGCCCGCATTTGCTGATGACCAACCCAAGGAGGCGAAGGCCGACGTTGACGCTTACGCCATTACATTGATCGAGCGCGCCGCGAAGTTCCTCGGTGAGGCTGAACATTTCTCCGTCGATGCGGAGATCTGGACCGATACCGTGATCGATGGCAAATTGCTCCAGTTTGACAAGCACGTAGAAATGCTGGTGCGTCGCCCTGATGGTGTCCGTATCAATATTTCCACCGTCGAGCCGACCCGCAGTATCTATTATAACGGGAAGACGATCACCATGGTCGATTACGGCACGCATTTCTACGCCACGGCGGATACTTCGGACAATATCGATGACATGATCGAGGCCGTTGATGAGCAATATGAAGTCGAATTCCCGATGGAAGATTTGCTCTTCAGTAACCCGTTCGGCAATGCAGCGGAAAAAGCTGTAACCGGGCAATACTTGGGGAAGACGGTGGTGCTCGGAGTCGAGTGCGATCACGTCGCTTTCCAGCATCCAGTTGTCGACTGGCAGGCATGGATTCAAACCGGGCCTGAGCCGGTTTTGCGCAAGGTGGTAATCGACTATCACGACAAGCCCGTCACTCCGCGCGTGACCAGTATTTTCAGTGACTGGGATTTCCTTACGCCGATGCCGGACTTTCTGTTCGAGTTCACGCCGCTGTCCTACCAGAAGAAAATTGACGCAGCTTCGCGTGCCAGCGCGACACCAGACGCGAAATAATCCTGCGCCCACAAACCTCCTAAGGTAAACATCATGAAGAATTCACTCATTTTGACGAAGATTGCCCTGGCTGCTGCGATTGTAGCCGTAACCCCTGTCACCGACGTTGCTGCGCGCGGCATCGGCCGTAGCCTCGGTGGCGGCGGTGGGCTTGGTGGTGGTGGCGGAGCCTTTGAACGCAGCAGCGGTGGAATCGGCGGCGGAAATTTCGACCGTAACAACAACATCAACGTCGACCGCAACAACAACATCAACAACACGAATATCAACCGCAACAACGCCAATGTGAACGTGAACCGCAATTACAACGGCGGTGACACGCGCGTTGCGGTGAACAAGAACGTAAATGTAAACGTTAACAATAATGGGCGCTATTGGAATGATGGCTGGCACGACGATAACTGGGGTGCCTTTGCCGCTGGCGCGGTGACGGGTCTCGTTGTTGGTGCGATTGTCTCACAGCCACCGCGTGGATACGTGCCGGTTTACGTTGGCCCAACGCCATATTATTATTACGGCGGCTACTATTATCAGCAGCAGCCCTCCGGCTACGTCGTGGTTGCGCCGCCGGTCGGCGTCATCGTGCCGTCGCTGCCAGCGGGTTCGACTTCGACCACGATCAACGGCATTACCTTCTTCGTCTTCAACAGCACGTATTACCAGCCGGTCATGGTCAATGGATCAACGGAATACAAGGTGGTCAACCCGCCCGCATAATGGCTGCTATTCCCCGCGAAAAGAAAAAGGATTACGAGGCATTGGGCTCGTCCTTCATGCGGATTCCGCGGATGAAGATCGACGTTGCCCGGCATCTGCTAGACCTCGGTCTGACTCAGATTTATCAGCTTTCCGGTCGCTCGCCGGAGTCGCTTTTATCTGAGATCAAGGCGCAGAAAAAAGACGTGAAAGACGACGTCTTAGCCTACCTGCGTATGGCCGTTTACTTTGCTGAGAATGATCCGCCGGATACCCGTCGCCTC
>JBNNDZ010000418.1:0-3935 GCA_050285865.1 Puniceicoccales bacterium | reverse complement strand
ATGCCGTCCGCTTCAAGTACGGAATGCACGCCGCCCCAGACGGTGCGCTCAAATTCCGGCGCGCTGGAGAGCGATGATTCGAACAGGTTGCGGTCTTCGCGCGTGAGTACCAGGACGGTGCGCGTGAACTGGGGGCGGGTGGTGCGCAGGTTTGCCGTGGCATAACCCAGTTCTTCGGCCACTTTCAGGACGGCATAGCGCGTTTCTTCGTTGACAGAGGGATGGTTGTTGAGCACGCGGGATACAGTGGCGGAAGAAACCCCAACACGCGCTGCAATATCGCGAATAGTTGGCATAGGGTGTGTCCTGTTCCTGAAATGCGAAGGGTTCATTGCGAACAAGTGTTACAGGATTTCATAGCTTGTTACAGAAACAAAATACATGAGTTTCGTGGATATGTCAATATGTCTGAAAGGGATTGGGGGATTTTCACGATACCACCGGAGAACATCATGACGATGCTTGAAGCAGTGGACGAGTACCGGTAGCGTGACGACCGGGCAGCACCCGCTTCGATTGCGGCGATAGCCTGTGGAGGTTGGCCGGATGGACCGGGCCAGCCTCCCCGGCCCCATAGTCCTGAAATCCATCCTTATTTATCTTAATTGCATACAAATGTCACTGTATATCCGGGTTGCTTGTGCTAGAGTAGAAAAAACTGGCCACAAGTTACTGTGCGTACACAGGAAAACCGCATTGGATAGGGCGGAGATATAGTTCGTGAGCGCATCGAACCAGACGTAACACACGAAGTCCTCGTCGAACGGCAGCGGAATGCCCCATTCGAGGCGCTCCTTCGGTCGCGAAATGCACAGGTCGTTCAGCGGCTCCTTGAGGAATTCCAGCACCTGCTTTTGGCGGAAACGCGGGAAAATAAAGTCGTCATTCGACTTCAGGAAATCGACGAGCCAGTCCTGATATTGGCCGAGCTTGAAGAAATACGCGGTTTCGGACACTTCAACGACTTCGCCGAAAATCTCCGGCCACTCGCCGTCGACCTTGTCCTTCTCCTGCAAAAACTGCTCCTGGCGCGGACTGTAAAAGCCCTGATATTCGCCTTGATAGATTTCTCCCTTGTCGAACAGATCCTGCAAAATTTTCCGAACGACATCCTTATGACGCGATTCGGTGGTACGGATGAAGTCGTTGTTCGAAATCTGCAGCGTCTTGCACAGGTTCTGGAAATCCACCGCGACTTCGTCACAGAATTTCTGCGGCTCGACGCCCTGCTTGCGCGCAGTCTGCTGAACCTTTTGCCCATGCTCGTCGAGGCCGGTCAGGAAGTACACGTCGCTACCACGCATGCGCTCATGCCGGGCAACGACGTCCGTGAGCACCTTTTCGTAGGCGTGACCGAGGTGAGGCCGGCCATTCGCGTAGTCGATGGCCGTGGTGATGTAGAACTGCTTCATAGGAAACCCACCACTCAAGCGCCCGAGCGCGGAAGCTCAACCTTTAAAGGTGGATTGTGTGTAAGGCTGACACGTGGCTACGCAGACACGCGGACACGCCACGGTGGCGCAAAAGCGGCGTCAAGCCGCCGCACTCCAAAAACTCAACCTTCGCACTCCCAGAGCTCAACCTTCGCACTCGATAAAGCTCAGCCTTCGCGTTTACGCGTCGAGGACGATGTCCGTCTTGGGCTGGGAACAACACAGGAGGACGTTGCCCGGGTCGGGGTCGGAGGCGTGGCCGTCCGGATATTCCACCTCGCCGGAAACCAGCGGCTGCTGGCACATCGTGCAGCTACCCGCGCGGCAGCCGAAGTCCAGGTCAATCCCCTTGGACTCACCGAAGTTGAGGAGGAACTCCGCCTCCGGGTCCCATTCCTCACTCACGTTGCTTTTCTGAAAGGTAACCTTTGGCATAGTGGGAAATTTATAAACCAAAACCGGCACCGGGCTCAAGCGCGCGTTACAGGGATTCGCGGATTGCGCCGAGCGGTCCAAAGCCGCATGTTAACCAGTCAATGGACGATGACGACTTCGACCCCGAGAATCCTGTCGAAATGGCAATCGACGGCGTGCTCGACCTGCACACGTTTTCCCCGCGCGATGTCAGGGAATTGCTGCCCGCCTACTTCGAGGAATGCCTCGCGCAGAATGTCACGCAGGTTCGCGTGATCCACGGCAAGGGCACGGGACAGCTCCGAGAATTCGTCCACGCACAATTGCGCAAACTGCCGATGGTGGCGTCATTCCAGCTGGCCGGAGAAAGCGGCGGCGGCTGGGGCTCGACCGTGGTGGAGCTTCGCCGAAGCGATTAGTTTTCGGTTTTCAGTGGTCGGTTTTCGGTTCTCGGTTAAGAATGCAGTTCGATACTAACTGAAAACCGACTGCCGAAAACTGAAAACCAATAACCGATCAGTCGCAACGGATACGGTGGTCCATGGTGCGGCAGGGCTCGTCTTCGGCGGCGGTGCCGACCACGCGGGCCGGGACGCCGACCGCCGTGGCGTGCGGGGGCACGTCGCTCAGGACTACTGACCCCGCGCCGATCTTGGCACCGGTGCCGATTTCAATATTACCCAGGAGTTTCGCACCTGCACCGATTAGCACGCCGTGACGAATTTTCGGGTGGCGATCACCCCGCTCCTTGCCGGTGCCGCCAAGGGTCACCTCGTGGAGGATGGAAACGTCGTCCTCGATGAGCGCAGTTTCCCCCGCCACAAAGCTGGTGGCGTGGTCGAGCAGGATACCCGAGCCAATGCGTGCAGCCGGATGGATATCCACCGCGAACACCTCACTGATGAGGCTTTGCAGGTATAGGGCGAGGTCCGATCGCTCCTGTGCCAGCAAGTGATGAGCAATACGGTAGCACGTGAGTGCCTGAAACCCTTTATAATAGAGCACCGGGCAGAGCGCATTCGGGCAGGCCGGATCACGCTCGTTGACCGCTGCGATGTCATTGCGCACCTGCTGGCCAATGCGGGGATCACTGTGAAAAGCCTCCATGAAGACTTCCTTTAAGTAGCCTTCCGGCGTGGCGTGGTAGGCCAGTTTGCGGGACAAGCGGACACTGAGCGCCTCCTCCAGCGAATGACGCTCGAGAATGACCTCGTGCATCAGCGCGGCCAGCGCGGGTTCACGCCGCGCCGAGCGTTCGGCTTCGCGCCGCAGTTCCAGCCACAACAGGTCTTCCTTCATAAGGCGTAATTTGGTCGTGGAATGAATCGGCGCAAGAAATTTGACGAATTTCCAAGCTGATCCACTTTTATTGAAACAATCACCGGACCTAATGGTCCTTAATGAACAACCAAAATGCTACCAATGAAAAAGATGCGTACACTCGTCACCGCGCTCTGCGCGTTCGCCCTCACCCATGCCGCAATGGCCGACGTCGAAGTCGGTGAGAAGGCACCAGAATTCACCCTTCCCTCCGCCGCTGGCCAGGAAGTGAGCCTCGAGCAATACCGAGGCAAGTATGTCGTCCTCGAATGGATCAACTACGGTTGCCCTTTCGTGAAGAAATTTTACGACGGCTCCAGCAAAATGGCTGAGCTGCAAAACAAATGGAAGGGCAAGGACGTCGTTTGGCTGTCGATCTGCTCATCCGCCCCCGGCAAGCAGGGTTATTACACCGCCGCCGAAGCGATGAAGACCAATGACCAAAAGGGTTGGTCGGGCTCGCACTACCTGATCGATGATTCCGGTAAGGTTGGCAAGGAATACGACGCCACCAACACACCGCAAATGTTCGTCATCGATCCGGCTGGCGAGATCATTTACATGGGCGCAATTGATAGCACGAAATCCGCCAACGCAGGTGATATTGAGAAGTCGACGTAGTTCGTCGAATTCTCAATATCACCTGCGGTGGCGGATTTCGTGCTATCAATTGCGCCCATGTAAATGATCTCGCCAGCCGGATCGATGACGAACATTTGCGGTGTGTTGGTGGCGTCGTATTCCTTGCCAACCTTACCGGAATCATCG
>JBNNDZ010000417.1:0-9869 GCA_050285865.1 Puniceicoccales bacterium | reverse complement strand
ATGAGCAGGCCAAGGTGAGTCTCCTTGATGAAACCAAGGCGAACTTCACAAACCAAAGCTACCTGCCGTATCGCGGTTACTACTACGACCGCATCATGATGCACACCTACATGGCGTTGAATTTCCTGCAACAGGCCAATGTCGAGGCCGCCCGGGTGTCACTGAACCGCTCGTATCAGAGTCAGCGCGAGGCGGTGGATGAGTTTGCGGCCGAAATCGAGGCGGCCAATGAGGTCGCCACGCAGGAGTCCCGTGCCGCCCAGCGCAGCCCCAAGAGCGACAAGTATTACGATGTAAACCGGGCGCGGGAGAACAGCGAGTTTCAACGGCAAATGCAGGCTAACTATGGCTACCTGGATGAGATGAAAGCTTATGCCGACTACGTGAACCCGTTTTCGGTCTTCATCGACGGTCTCATCAACCTGACCAACGATCTCGAATACAACGACCTCGAACGTGCGCGCAAAAGCCTGCAACGCGTGGCCTCAATGGCCCCGGGCAATGACTACTTGATTAAGGACGTGCAGGCGGCCGAGCGTCGGTTGTCCGGCGACCCGTTGCGCGAGACAACTTACGTGATTTTTGAAACCGGGATGGCCCCGTCCCGTGACCAGGTGAAGATTAATATCCCGCTGTTCATCGTCACCCGCGATGTGCCCTACGTCGGCGTGGCCTTTCCGCAGTTGCGCTTTAACAACAACTTCGTGCCCGCACTGGATGTGACCGCGGACGGCATGCCTTACCGTACGCAAATGATCTGCGATATGGACTCGATCGTTGCGACCGAGTTCGACCAGCGCCTGCCGCTCATCATCGTGAAGACCTTGATCTCCGCCGGAACAAAAGCCGCGGCTCAATACGGTTTGCAGGAAGCGGCGAAAAGTAACGACGCTGCTTACTGGAGCGTGCTCGTGGCTGGTTCGATCTACCAGGCTGCGATGAACAATGCCGATCTGCGCACCTGGGTCACCTTGCCGAAGCAGTTCCAATACTGCCGTTTTCCAACGCCAACGAGCGGACAGATTCAGCTTCGCGCCGGGGGCATTACGCAGACGGTCAAACTGCTCCCGGGCCGTGTGAACCTCGTTTACGTCAAAAGCAATAGCCTTTACAGTCCGCTCATCATTCAACAAAACACCCTTGCGCCGCTCGGTCCCGTCAAAGACGTGCCTGCGGCCAACTACGACACCGCGCAATTATGAAAACGCCCATCCTCGCCGGCATCTTCGCCGCGCTGCTTGTCTTCGCCGGTTGCCAATCGGTCAATACCGTTGAACGCGCCGAACCCCTCGCCAATCCGTCGCCTTTGCTCAGCAAGGTGGAAATCACCGATTCGTTCCTGGGCAACCGCATGAAGGTGGTCAACGTCGCCCAGACCATTGTCAGTGGCGATCTGCTCAAGGTGCAGGCCGAAATCCAGAGCACCAGCAACCACTACCGGACTTTCAACTACCGCTTCATCTGGATTGAAGAAAGCGGTATGGCAGTGCAAAGCCCGGCCCCCACCTGGCGCAGTGCGCAACTGCCCGCAGGCGGTGTGGTTTACATTTCGGACGTCGCACCCAACCCGCGCGCCGTGGACTTCAAACTGGAACTCATCAGCTCGGGCGACGCCCGGTAAAATTTCTTCATCATGAAAACGATTCAATACACCGCACTCGCCCTGGGCGCATCCCTCGCATGGTTCGCTGGCTGTGAAACGCCCGCCACTTACGTGGAAAGCAACAGCCCACAAACGATTGTCAGCTTGAACCAGATCGACACGCAGGACTTCGCCAAGGCTGCCGACCAGATGATCAACTCGCTGCTGACCTCCGGCGTGGTGAACCGCGACCCGCAGTCGCCGAGCGTCATGGCGGTCAGCCGCATCGTGAACAACACCACGCAACTGATCGACGTGAACCTACTCACGAAGAAGATTCGCGTGGCGCTCAACCAGAGTGGCAAGGTGTTGACCACGACCGTCATCGGACCCGGTGGTCAGGCCGAGGACGAACTCGCCAAGGAGCTGGGTGCACGCTACCAGATGCCTGAAGCCGCGCGTCCGTATTTCACCCTGTCGGGTCGTATTATCGAGGTCCGCGCCCAAGCCGGTAGCACCAAGCAAGTTTCCTACGTCTTCCAGCTTTCGTTGACCGAAATCAACACCGGCCTCGCGGTCTGGGAAGACGAAGTCGACATCACCAAGCAGGGCCAGCGTAACGCGGTCGGCTGGTAAGATTTGCAATGAGTAGCTTGGCAGACTCTGGCAGGCTGCTCAGTCAATCCTTGCCTTGGAAAGGTGGAGCCCGGTGGCCTACCGGGCAGTTCCATCACGCTCGTTGAGAGGCAGCGAAAGCCCAGTGGGGACAGCGGGCTCCACCTTAATGAACACAGCAAGTGGGCGCTGGTTTTGCTTTCGGTATGTTTAGGACAAGTCCGTGATCGAGCCGAAGTCCGGGTCGAAGAGTCGCTTGTAAAGGCGAGCGGCTTGCGGATCCGTGAGGCTTGCGATGAAATCGCACAGCAGGCGGGCGCGGGCGGCGTCCCCGTCGACTTTCATCAGCCAACTGTGATTGGGCTCAGGAAGGACCTTTAACGTGCGGCCAACGCTGCGGCTGGGCAAGTAGTGGTCGGCCAGGGCGTTGAACAGTTTGTCCAGAATAACGCCGCCTTTGAACTCAATCTGTTGTATTCGGGTGGACTTGAAAATGACGTCGAGAGCGAGCTGCTTGTAGATCTTGCATTCGCGCTCAACTTCCGGATCGATCGTCACCTGAAAGGCGTGACGCCGGGTTCGGTCGCTGAGGAAGTTTTCTGTCGGTTCGAGTCGGCAAGCGTGGATGAAGTCACCGACTTTGCGGGCAAAGCGCGGCTCCAGCTTGTTTTGAGTGATGGTGTCGAGCAGGCCCTTGGGTCCGCGCAGGGCAGGGTGCTCGTTCATCCATTTGTGCTCTGCTGGTAACGACGCGGCCCAGCGTTCAATGGTCTCCCCGGTGAGGAAGCCGGCCTTGGCCCCGTCGACGATGTCATGCAGGGAATAGGCGGTGTCGTCCGCCCAGTCCATGATCTGGCACTCGATACTTTTGAATTTATTGAGCTCCAGTCCGGCCGGAGGCTGGCGTCCGTCGAAAACGAAATCCCGAATCGGGGCCTGATCGTCGTAAATGAAATGGTTGTCTGGCTTCTTGCCCGCCTTGCGGTCTTCCGGGGAGAACTCCGCAATGCGCTCGTGGCGGAGTGCTTTGTATTTCAGCACGCCGTCAAGAAAAGCCCGGGTCGGGCTAAGGCCGGTGGCACCATCGGGACGCTCGTAGATGAGCTCCGTTAAAATGCGGAGCGTCTGGGCGTTACCCTCGAAACCGCCGTAGTCGGCCATGAGTTCGTTGAGCTTGCGCTCGCCGATATGGCCGTAGGGCGGGTGCCCAAGATCGTGCGCCAGCCCAATGGCCTCCAACAGGTCGAGGTTGACGGTTTGCCCGCCATTGGTGTCCCGGTGGAGCCATTCGCCGATTGAGCGCGATATTCGCGCAACCTCCAGCGAATGCGTCAACCGTGTGCGGTAGAAGTCATACTCGCCGGATTGGAAGACCTGTGTTTTCGACTGCAAACGCCGAAACGCGAAGGAAAAAATGACGCGGTCGCGGTCGACCTGAAATGGCGAGCGATGCGGATCATCCACCGGTTGCTGGGGGCCGTTTGCACCCCAGGCGGCGTGATCGAATTCGCGATAAAAAGGCTCGGCCATGTTGGGGTTACTCGGCGGTAGTCTCGGTCACTTCGAGGATCACCTCGCTGCGCGCCGGGATGGGGCTAACGCCGAGCAACTCTACCTCCATACGTTCACCGTTTTCCTGAAACCATTCGACGACTTTCATCGCTTGGGCGCGGGAGTAAAACCGGTGCTGGTAGACGATAGTAATCGGGTTGCCTTCCTCGTTTTCCGTAACGCGGGTCATCAGGGCCTCGGTGACATCGCCGATTTGGATGATTGCCACGAGGAGGTAGCCGTCGATTTCCTGGGCCTCGTTACGAACCGTGAATGCTTTAAGGAGGCGACCATATTGCTGGTATTTGCCCATGATCTCCTCATAGATTGCCTTTACTGCTTCGGGACCTTTTTGGTCCGGATAGTAAACAAAGGTCAGCTTTTCGGTCCACTTATCCGTGTCTGATTCGGTGGGATAGAAAAACGCCGCACGCTCGTCGTTGCTGTCGTAAACGAAGACGCTCTCGTTGATTTCGACTTCGGGAGCGGCATGGGCGACTATTGCGGCTATCGTCAGGAGCAGGCAGGTGGTAAGTTTGGAAATCATGCCGTGCAGCCTACGGAGCAAGACCGCTTGGGCAAACTTTTCCGTTGGGAGGGATGCAGACTTATCTCCCAGCCGCTGATTCGCTCTGAGAGATCGATTAATGCATCACAAGGGCCTAACTTGGGGCGGCCTTGGATGATATTGCTGCGCGATGTGGCCACCGCGCAGCTATCCAGTCAGATCTACTTGGCCGAGCGCGAGTTCCGGCGACGATATGTGACGTATGCGAACGCCAATGCTGACGCGATTGCAGCATAGGTGCTTGGTTCTGGTACGGTCGACCAGGTAACAACCGGGACGCCGGTTACGTCCTCGGAAATCCATACACCACTGCTTCCCGGGATAATATTCAGATCGGCAAGGGAACTATCCAGTGTAACCGTCCCGCCGGAGAATGCATCTCCATCATTGATGGGGGTGGCATTGTAGAAAATCAGGGTATGATTACCCCCACCGGCGTCGAAATTATAGCGAAAGCCAGCTGATCCTGTGTTCGAGGTTGGAACAAGGAATATTCCATCCCAGGGGACCGGTTCAGCGATGTATCCAAAAGCAGGCGGATGTTGATATGTAGTGCCCGACATTGTGAATGAAAACAATGGGGAAAAGCTGCTATTGGTTTCAACAAATTCGTTCAAAATGCTAAACGGCGATGTGCCCTCAAAGGTTACCCGGGTCGTTGAGGCACCTGTTTCCTCGAAAGTAACGTTGAGCGCGGCGCTACTCATTAAAGGAGCAGAAACCGCGATGGCGCAAAAGCTGAGTGTTTTCAGCGGTGAATTGGAGGAGGCTTGAGTAGCAAAACCATTCATAGTGTGTGACTTCGAATATTTTGCGTGGATGACTCTGACAAGCAAAATTTTCTCCTGACATGGCGTAGTATGATCTGCGCCCTTGCAATTCGTTCCGGCGGGTCTACCTTGCTCCGTTTCCTCAAAATAGAACTATGGCGAAAGACTGGCTGGAAGGCGTGGCGGATGAATACGATGTGGTCGTGATCGGGAGTGGTCTCGGCGGACTGACGGGCGCAAATACGCTCGCGAAAATGGGTCACCGGGTGCTGTGCCTGGAGCATCATTATCAGTTTGGTGGGCTTGCGACCTGGTTCAAACGGCCCGGGCGGCACATCTTCGATATTTCCCTGCATGGCTTCCCTTATGGCATGATCAAAAGCTGCCGCAAATACTGGAGCAAGGACATCGCCGACCGCATCGTGCAGCTTAAAAGCGTGCGCTTCATCAACCCGCAGTTCGACGTCGAGACGACCTTCGACCGGGAGGATTTTACCCGCATTTTCGTCGAGAAGTTCAAGGTCCCGCGTGAGCAGGTCGAGGGCTTCTTTGAACACTTGCGGCAGATGAATTACTACGACCGTGACGAGCGCACCGCCAAGGAGCTCTTCGAGCAGTTCTTCCCCGGGCGCAACGATGTTCACCGCCTGTTGATGGAGCCCATTTCCTACGCCAATGGTTCGACGTGGGATGACCCCGCCATCACGTATGGAATCGTCTTCTCTAACTTCATGAGCAAAGGCGTTTACATCTATCAGGGCGGCACGGACCAGCTCATCGGGCAGATGGAAACCGAGCTGGAGAAGAATGGTGTTGAGTTGCGGAAAAACTGCCTCGTGCAGCAGGTGCACGTCGAAAACGGCCAAGTGACGGGGGTCACGGTGGAGCCGCGTACTGGCGTGTCGCGTTTTATTAAATGCCGCGCCGTCCTCTCGAATTCGAACATCAAGAACACGATTTTCGAGCTGGCCGGAAAAGAGAATTTCTCCCCCGATTTCGTCAAGGAGGCGGAGGCGGTCCGCGTCAACACGAGCTCATGCCAGGTCTATATTGGTATCAAGCGCGGGGAAACGATCCCTGACATCGGCGATTTGGTTTTCACTTCGGAGGCCGACGAATTTTCCAGTGACGAGTTGACGAGCTTCACGACGAGCAGCCGCACGTTTTCCGTCTACTACCCGGAGACGCGTCCCCACATCGAGGAAGACCGCTACGCGATCGTGGCCTCGCTCAATGCACGCTGGGATGACTGGAAAAACCTATCCGACGAAGATTACGAAGCGGCCAAGCAACGCCTTTGCGAGGAAGCCCTCGACGGACTGGAGAAATTCATTCCGGACATCCGCACGAAGGTCGACCACCTCGAAGCGGCCACTCCACGAACGGTAAAGCACTACGTCCGCCATTTCGGGGGAACCTCGTTCGGGACGAAGTTTGAGGGGTTAAAGGTCTCGATGGAGCTTCCTGAGCAACTTCCCGGCCTCTATCACGCGGGTTCCGTGGGGATTATCATGAGTGGTTGGCTTGGCACGATCAACTACGGCGTCATCGTCGCCAGTAAGGTTGACTCGTATCTACGGTCATAATTTCGCCGGATTGGGGCGTTTCTCGGCATTTTGGGCCTATTTTGGCTAAAATAATGTAAATTGTAACTTACGTAAGTTTGACAACTAGGGAATATACTTGGTCATGATGGTTCTAACAATCCTAACCCATAGGAAGAATGGCCTACTTCTACAATAAATACGTATTCCCATATTTCGCGATGGCGGTCATAGCGTCGTCGCTGCATGCAAACCAAATTGATTTCACTTCAGTCAACCGAATGATCATTTTCGGTGATAGTTTGAGTGATGCGGGTAACACCGGTACGGTTAATTCATTTTATAAGCCGAACTCTGGCTTATTGACCGATGTCGGATTCCCTGATGTGCCGGGCTGGACCCAATATCCGAGTGGTAGCGATGGCGATTATCAGGATCAAAACCGGTTCACCAATAATCAGATGTGGTGGGATATTCTATCTCAGAAGATTCAATCTGAAGTGAACCCGTCCTTCATCACTTCGACAAAACGAGCATTACCGTATAATCCTTTTGGCAATGTCGATTCCTTGCTCGGTGAGCCGTACTTGAGTAACGTGCGCGAGCAGTCGGAGCTCTTTCCTGGAGATTGGCAGAGCACTGTAGACAATACAACGAATCAAAATTGGGCTTGGGGCGGGGCGCGCGTGGCGACCGATTCCGTAATTACGGATGATGGTATTCTCGACGGATTGAAGCCCTATAATACGTATACGCTTTCATCGGTTAAGACGCAAATTCAGGCTTTCATTGATGATGGTCAAGAGGTTGGGGCAAATGATGTCGTCTTTATCTGGAGTGGTGCGAACGACTATTTCCTCTACAACAATGCCACCAGTCCAATGGGGAAGTTGAGTTCCTATTTTGAAAGTCCGCTGGGGACTGATATGCCGTCAGATTTAGGCACTCAGGCGGCGGAGCAGCAGATGGACAACATCGTGAAGCTCATCACAAAACCAGCTGGCGATGGACTGGGGGCGCAAAACGTTGTTATTATGACGCTGCCTGATCTTTCCAAAACCCCTGCCGCGGTTAATGGGGAGTTTGATGATTTTACCCTTTCGCCTGGTGATTTTACCAATCAGTTCAACTCAGCGCTTAAAGAGGGCGTGGAATTGCTTGAATATCTCGATGTTAATATTGAGCTCGTGGATATTCAGGCAGCGCTTGATGCGATTATCGCGAGCCCCGAGGAAAACGGTTTCGATCCTGCGCTCCTCTACGGTGATGACGGGGAATACGCTCCGCAGTCGGTCTTCATCAATAGCCTTCTTGGTAGCTCAGTAGCGCTTACTCCGTATAATTTGGAAGCTATAGCGGACTCCGACGATTACAATGATGGCTTTGCGCGTTGGTTATTCTGGGATCACGTCCATCCAACCGAAGCTGGTCACGCGGCTTTGGCGAACTATATATTTAGCACCGCAGTTGTGCCGGAGCCGCACGTTTACGCACTTTTTGCCGGCGTTATGGCGCTGGGCGTAGCTGTATGGCGTCGACGTAAATAAATTATACCACCTCTCAACTCCGCGCCCAAACGCGGAGGCTGGAGAGTAGGAAAAACTCCATCGCCGCCGGCTCCTGGAAATTGACTTCCAGTAGTCCGGCGGATTTTTCCAGTAACGCGATGGCGCGGTCAAGACGCCGCCCGGCAGTCAGGGAGTCTTCAGAGGAAAGCGCGGCGTTGCGCGTGGATTCCTCAATCTCCGCCAGCAAACGCGCGCGGAGACTTTTCATGTAACCGGTCTCCATCGCGACGACCTGGTCATCGGTCATGGTTTCCGGGAGCGTCTTTTTAAATTCCTTCCACGCCTCTTTGGCCATCGTGTCCTTGATGCCTTGGAATCGTGTGATCAGGCCATATGCGCCCAGTAACAACTCCGGTGCGGAACTGCGGTTTGCGCCGCGGGTGGCCAGTTCAATCAAACTCGCGTAATCGTCGAGCCATTGCCGCCATTGTGGATCGGCAATACGGTCCTGGTCCGCCGGGAAGCTGAGTAGTAGGCAGCGGCTGCGAATCGTGGCGAGCAGATCGTAGGGACGTGTGGTGAGCAGGAAAATTGTCGTGTTGGATGGCGGCTCTTCCAGCGTCTTGAGGAATGCGTTGGCGGCTTGAACGTTGAAGCGATCGGCCTCGTAAACCACGGCAACCTTACGTCCACCCTGGTTGGCGGTCTGGGCGATGTCGCGAATCAGCGTGCGGGTCTCATCCACACTAATGCGCCGCATTTTGTTGGCAGGGCGGATGGTAAAGAAATCCGGATGCTTGGTCGGATTCTTTGTTTCCAGGATGCGTGCGGCGAGTGTGCGGCAAGCTTCGTCCAGTGTTTCCAGGCTGGCACCCTGCAGGAGGAGGGCGTGAGCAAGGCGACCCTGGTCAAAGGATTCCTCCAGCACGCGTAAGGGGCGGGAAGTCGTTAGGGTGGATGTCGCAGATTCGCTCACTTTTGTTAGGGAAGCGCCCCGGCCGATGCGTGCAAATAAAAAAAAACGCCCGACCACAAAGGTCAGGCGTTTTGCAAAATGCAATGCGCTAATCGTGCAAATTAATAGAGGCCTTCGATGCGCTCACGCTCCGCGTGGTAGTCGCCTGCAGTCATGCCACCATTGATGTATTGGCGGTCGAGCGCTTGGAGCTTGTAGACGCGCTCCTCGGCGGGAGTCATCTGGTAGCCGGGTGCGGTTGTAGGCGCAGGCGCTGTTTCTGGGCCAGTGCCGGTTTGGTTGACCGGTTGTTCTGGGGCCGACGACGAGGAGTCATCGGTAGTGCAGCCAGCAAAAAGCAGGGCTGCAATGGAGGAGGTGATGATTAGTAACGTTTTCATAGCTGGAAGTTTGTGTGTAAGAGCAAGTTTGGGACCATCTGTCACGCATCGCAAGTTTAATCGGTCTTTTTACTTTGACCGTTTGGGGGGAAGAAGGGGGAGAGAAGGAGGCAGAAGGCAGAAGGCAGAAGGCAGAAGGCTGAAGTGGCGAGATGGTATAAACGGCTATTTGCTCAGTGTACTGTGGATTGTTATTTCAACGAGCACGCCAATATCTATCTTATCTATTTCCTTCTGCCCTCTGCCTTCTGCCTCCTCCCCCCAAATATACGTCCATTCTTCCTGTCATCGACCGTGCAGGGGCTTGACAAGGACCCGGAGGTCTTGCTTAATGCGGGGTTTCACAAACTATCCGTCCAACGATAGGTGGGTTTC
>JBNNDZ010000416.1:0-12404 GCA_050285865.1 Puniceicoccales bacterium | reverse complement strand
AGCACCTGAGAATGACCTCCGTTTCCGCGCCCAAAAGCAAGGTGCCGCGATTTTTGCCCGTGGTGAAGGCATGTGGATGGGCAGCGATGAACTTTATTTTGCCTGCACATCCGGCGGACCGCAGATGTTTGGGCAAATTTTCCGATTCATCCCGGGACGTGGCAAAGAGCCCGATCAGCTCGAGCTTTTCATCGAATCCCATGACTCCAATCTCATGCAGAACGCCGATAACCTCGTTGTTGCCCCCTGGGGTGACGTCATTATTTGCGAGGATTCCAACGCACCCCACAAGCGCCTGGTCGGCGTCACACCGCAGGGGGAAATCTACCATTTGGCAAAGTGCGTATATAACTCATCGGAATTTGCCGGCGCTTGCTTCTCGCCGGATGGCCAAACACTGTTTTTCAACGTCCAAAACAACCCGGGCATGACCTTTGCCGTCACCGGCCCCTGGCCCAAGGTCAGTTGAAGCGCAGCCACACAATTGTCATGGGTTGGTGTTTTTGGTGCACGTAATGTGTTGCCAGCACGCAGTGAGTGTTTTCTACATGCTATACATTCCTCAAAGTTCAAGGAATGCCTCTCTTCTCACGTCACCAATTGAGCCTTAGATATGTCAAATCTGACCCCCGCGAACCTTCTGCATAAACAGCCTCTGCCAGTTCCTTATCTGGCGAACACCCCTGAAGTAATAGTGCTTCAGCCAGGCAGGCAGTTGTTTGTTGATGATTATCTTATCGATCTCAAACGCACGACTATGAGTCGCGTCTTCCACCAGCCGGTGAAGCATCCCGGCAACCCGGTTATTTACCCCGAGACGGAGTGGGAAACGCTCGAGCCTTATCCACCTTGCGCCGTAGCAAAGTGTGGCGGAGTATGGTTCGACGACAGAGACCGTTTATTTAAAATGTGGTATATGGGCGGTTACCTAGGCGTAATGTGCCTCGCGACCAGTGAAGATGGCGTCCATTGGAATCGCCCGGAATTCGATGTCGTGCCCGGAACCAATATTATTTTACCCAAGGATGTTCACCCGGATTCAGGGAGCGTAATCATAGACCATACCGCCTCGGGCAATGAGCCAAGATACAAGATGCTCACCCGTCGACCAGACATGCCCGACAAGGACTATTCCCGTGCCTTGCTTTACACTTCTAATGACGGGATACACTGGGATCACATTGGCGATTCCGGGCCCATGGATGACCGTAGCACAATGTTCTATAACCCATTCATGCAAAAGTGGGCTCAAAGCATACGAGTGAACCATCCCGTAGCCCACCGTTCCCGCTACTACCATGATGGCGATAGCTTTTTAGAAAGTGCACAGTGGACCGAACAGGATCGGACCCCATGGCTGCGCGCAGATTCATTGGACTCAGGGAAGTATTTACCGGCTGAGCTATATAACTTTGACGCCATAGCCTACGAGAGTGTCATGATTGGTTTTCATCAGATACTTCATGGTCCGAATAATAGCATCGGTGAAGCAAGCGGCCTGCCTAAGCTTACGGAACTCTATTTGAGCACAAGTCGAGATGGCTTGCATTGGGACCGTTCCTGCCGGACTCCACTCATTCCTGCTCGCCGGGAATATGGATCCTGGGAGTATGGCTATATCGAATCCAGCGCTGGTATGTGCTGCATCGTAGGTGATGAACTCTGGCTCTACTACTCCGCTTATGCTGGCGACCCGAACCGCATCACCAAGGATTGGCGAATCAATGGTCTTTACGCCAACGGGGCGGTTGGGCTGGCAAAACTTCGACGCGATGGGTTTGCATCCCTTCGCCCTGGTTACGCAGGCGCAATAGCTAGGACGGTGAGACTTCAGTTCTCCGGCAAACGACTTTTTGTTAATGCAAACACTGTAGGCACAACACTCAGCGTCGAAGTCCAAAACGCTCAAGGCAAGGCCTACGAAGGCCTCAGCCATGAAGATTGCATCGGTTTTTGCGGAAACAGCACATGCACTGAAATCCAATGGCGAGAGAAGGACTTAAGCGGAATTGGAACTGAGGGTGTTCATTTAGAATTTCGGCTCGACCGCGGAGATTTTTATGCGTTCTGGATGACTGATTCCACAGACGGTAAAAGCGGAGGCTATACGGCAGCCGGTGGCCCTAGCTTAAACCGTGGACGAGACATTTAGAGCAGTTTCACTTTAAATTGGTCGATCAAGCCGAAAAATCACAGCGGTCTGATCGCCCCAATTTTGGGTAAAGCTCTCTATTGCGGTGACAGCGGAGTTTATTACATAAATCACGATGTGTAAAAAGTAACTCAACTGACGCCACACTGCGTGAGCACACTTCTGTAAGCACGACAACTGCACCCAGCTTACCGCACTGAAAACATGCCATTTTCTACGTGGATAATTTTCCAAGTGCGCGCGTCTCCGGTTGGGGGCTCGGTGCCAGTCGCAATGACCTGCAAATCGTCGCCCACCGCACGCCAGAAGCCGGCACGTCGAACCGGGTCGAGCTCGCCCAAGACGTCGTCTGCCAGCACCACGGGAGCAATCCCGCTGGCCGCTTCAAAGTAGCGAAGCTGCGCGAGACGGAATGCCACTACCAAGCCGCGTTGTTGGCCGTCGGAGGCGAACTCGCGCGCGGGCTTACCTTTGAGTCGGAATGAAATGTCGTCCCGATGCGGGCCCTTCTGCGTGGAACCAATCGCCTCATCGCGCCGCGTTTGCTGCTCCAGCAATTTGAGGAATGCCGCCTCGTCCGCTGCGGTAGAGTCAGCTTTATAGCGTAGTTGGGGCTGTTCATCGGTTTCAGCAAGGAGTTGATAGCATTCTGCCAGCGAGGTCGCCAACGCCTCCACGCCAGCTGCCCGCAAGGCTATGAGTTTCGCTGCTTCGGCCGCCATGAGGCGCTCGAATGGCCTACGGTTTACCGACGGCGCTCCGTCCTTGAGCAAGCGATTGCGGTCCCGCAACGCGTGATGATACCGCGTTAAGGCGGAAAAATAGTGCGGGTCAGTCGCAGCCAGAGTGAGGTCCAATGCGCGTCGTCTTACCGTCGGAGAGCTGCGCAAGAGTTGGATGTCTTCTGACGACAAAGCGACGGACGGAAATAGCCCGATGAAGTCCGCGAGACGTCCCACTGGCTCCTGATCAAGCACAATGCCTTTGGCCCCAGCTCCTAACGTGAGAATGATCTCCGATTCGCCACGCTGCTCGTGCTCGGCCTCGAACCGAATGCGCGCTTGCGGACTGCTGTGACGAATCAGCGCCCGCGCATCGGTCGTCCGAAAGGAACGCGTGGCCGTGATGAGTCCAGCCGCCTCCAGTAAGTTGCTCTTCCCCTGCCCGTTCGCGCCCAGCAGGAACACGCTGGCTGCATCGAGTTCAACCGAGGCGAATTCGATGTTGCGGAAGTTCTCAACGTTGAGCCGTTTGATGTGCACTTGGAAAGCAGGATTTCAGATTAGTAAAGCCTCTGGTGAAAAGACGGCCGGTCGGACCGCAAGTCAATGGGATAAAGGACGTTCGAAGTGTTACCAACAAGAAGCACAAATGCTGACTGAATGTTACACTCAGACGATTGATCCCGGTCTTAGGGGACGTTCTATATAGCGCTGTGAGTGTCGCGCGAAATCTGGAAACAAACACGATGCATGCTTGGATGGTATGGGGGGCTGCCGGGCTCTTTGTGCTGTATCAAGTTGTTCTTCAAGCGTCTGCCAGCATCATGGAGCAAGGTCTCATCCATGACCTGCATATTAGCAATGCACAACTAGGTGCGCTCGGCTCCAGCTTTTACTACACCTACCTGACCCTGCAGATCCCTGCAGGGCTCGTGGTGGCGCACTATGGTCCGCGCAAAGCGATGACTATCGGCCTGATCGGCTGCGCCGTGTCTGCACTGGGCTTTGGGTTTTCCCAGAATCTGGACACCGCGGAAGCCATGCGCGTCCTGATGGGAATGTTCGCCGCACCGGCGGTCGTCAGCACATTGACGATTGCCTCCCGGTGGTTCAGTCCCGCGAAGTTTGCCTTGCTGGCTGGCCTCACTGAAATGCTCGGTTCAATTGGCGGTGCTTTGGGGCAAGACCTGTTAAGTCTCGTCGTGGCTGAGTGGGGCTGGCGCATTACGATGTTTACCTGCGCTGGAACAGGCGTGGTTTTAGCGCTGCTCGCCTGGGGCGCAGTACGCGACATCCCCGCAAAGTCCTATCCAGGGACAGCTTCCGGTGGCGAGAGTCGGCCTCTCAAAATCAACCTGCGCCGCGTGCTGGGTTCCTTTCAAATTTGGAACGTTGGCATGATCTGTGGTCTCATTTTCGCGGTCGCAACGGCATTTGCGCTGTTGTGGTCGGTGCCGTTTCTTCAGACGAAATACGGGATGTCGCTGACTCATGCGGCCCTCGCGACATCGATGCTCCTCTGGGGAAATGTCATTGGCTTGCCCAGTGTGGGCGGCCTGAGCAGCCGGCTAAGTCGTCGAAAACCTGTTTTGCGACTCGGAGGTCTCGGCTCCCTCGCCTTAATCAGCATAATCATCTATGGACCGCCCCTGCCGTTTATTGGAATTTGTGTTGTGCTATTCCTCTGTGGCCTGACCTCATCGGTATACGTGTTGGCATTTGAGATTGCCGGGGAAATCAGCGCCCCGGATGACCGCAGTGCGGTTCTGGGCATGACGAATATGCTGTGTATGCTGATGGGCGGTTGGCTACTTCAGCCGTTAATTGGCCTGCTTCTCCAACCCACGACACCGCCAGCCGGATCAGAGGTTTCTGTGATCAGTATTAACAACTACCAAACGGCTCTGTCCGTTCTTCCAGCGGGCATTGGCCTGGCGATGATTCTACTGTTCTTCCTTCCTGAAACTGGGGGATTACGCACAGATTTGAGGAAAAGAAAGTGACAAAAACATGGACACCCGACGTACGTCCGTTTTTTAATGGCAACACCTCCGAAATGCTCTGCCCATGAAAAGCGTCTACGTTATAGAAGACTCTCCGGTCCTGTTGGATCTGCTGACCACTTTTATAGAAACCGAATACGATGGGCTGGTGCTGATTGGCAGCACGGATAACGGCATGGTCGCAATGGACCAGTGTTTAAAGCTCAAGCCAGACCTTGTCATTGCTGACATTCATTTACCCGAGGTCAGTGGCCTGGAAATCCTCCATCTGCTGAAAATGAAGCTCCCCGAGGCAAAGATCATCATTTTCACCGGGCGGACTTCCTCTGAAACGCTGAAAATCGCGCAACATGGCCACGCAGACGGATTTGTCAGCAAAGCCTCCGGCCTTGGCGAACTGGAGAAAGCCATCCAAAGTATTCAAGAGGGCAAACAATACTTCAGTCGCGATCTGTTCGGAACCTTTATGGGCCAGTAGTCTATTGTGGTAGTCCGAGCGTGAGCTCGGTGAGCTTCGCTACGACCATCCTAAGCATTCATGAGCGCACGCTCGTAGCTACAGGAAAACCGTCTAATTCCCAAACGTTTCAGGATAATCCTTACCCCTTGCTGCCACGTGCAATGCGGCGAGCCTTTTCGTATTGGACACGGAAATGACCGGAAAGCTTTGTTTGCAGGTCTAGAGTGGACAACGACCCGGCGCTGAGGGCGGCGTCAATGGTGGTCGAGGCCTGCTCGTAATCAATGGCGGACAAGTCGGCCATCACGGCCAAGGCGGCGTCGGCGTCGGCGTGGCGACCATCAGCGCGGGCATTGAGGATTGCGGACCAGGCGGCCTTTAGTTCGTCACCCGGGTCGATGAACGCCGCGCGCACAATGAATCGCAGCTCGCTGAACAATCGTCCCGTCCACGCGGGCTGGTAAACGAAGTCCCCCGTTTCCTGGTAAGGGTAAACGCTGGCATCCGAGCGATAGCCCTCGTACTGCGGTTGATACAATTCGCGGCGAATCGGCGAACGACGCAGCGCGTATTGGACGGGTCCACCCGGTGCGCCGACTTTAAAGTCCCATAGTTTCTGACCGTCCAAGCTCAGCGTGTATTCGATGAACGCGTTCGCAATTTCGGGGTTCGGAGCGCCGCGCAGCAGCCCAATCGGGTCCGCCGAAATCGACGATCCGCCCGGTGGCATGACGAAGCCAAAGCGTTCCCCGCCGCCCCGCGTTTCGATGTTCTCCTCCTGAAAGCGTCCGTAAAAGTCGATCGACATACCGATGGCACAATCCCCGGCGGCCACATCGAGCACCGGCTTCGTAGCTGAATCGGTATAATACCGGGCATTGGCGCTGATGAGCTGGATCAGGCGCATGCCGTTTAACCATCCTCCGCACACGGCTTGTTCCTCGGGGATTCCTTCGGCGACAAGCTCCTGCATTTGCTGCTGCACCATCATCTCAAATGCCTTGGTAATCGAGCCGCTCTTGGTCGGGTCAGCCACCGCGACTTTGCCGAAAAACAGCGGATTCGCGAGGTCGTTCCAATGACTGGGCACGCCGTCGAAGCCCAGCGAATTGAGTTCATCGCGATTGAAGATGATACCGAAACTCGACAACACTGCGCCGACGTAGCGGTGATCCTTGTCCCACAGGGTTTCCCCGGAGAAAGTCTGCGGAATGACATCTTCGGTGAACCAACCGGGATGCTTGGCAAAGACGTCTGTCGGGACAAGCTGCCCCTGCTGTGCTTTCACATTGAAATCATACCAACCCCCGCCGTGGAACAGGTCGATGCCCACGCCGACTTTGCTGCCAAGGAACGCTCGGCGGGCAGATTGTGCAAGGGTGTCGTCGGCGGCATTCTCCGGTAGCGTAATGCGGGGATTGCCATAGGCCCCGGCAACTTCGGCGCTCCAAGCCCGCCCAAGGTCGCGCGTCCAGTAGAGCCGAAACTGATTGGTATACTCAGCATTCAGGTATTTGACTATCTCACTGGTGCCGCCCGGCGAACGCCAATCAATCACGACCACCTTGCCCGTTTCGGCCTGATACCACTCCCGGAACCCACGCTCAAACTCGTAGCGAATCGCCTCGTTATGCGGTGAAATGATGACCAGCGTCGCATCGGGGTTCGCCACGACATCAGCCTGCTTGCGCATGGCGATCGGCACCCCAACCACGAGGGCGATCAGTAGGACGATGACGGTGTTGCGTAGCATGGCATGTTTTATTAGCCGCGGATGGACGCGGATGAAACGCGGATAGTTAAGCGAGAATACCTGTCATGAACTTGGCAAAAAATTGTATTAGAAGAAACTTCACGCAATCTGCGATCATCTGCGTCTATCCGTGGCTAAAAAAGTTACTCCGGCAGGATGACCACGTCTTTCGGGCGGGCGGAGGCGTAGAGTTGGCCATCGCGGGTGGCACCCAGGTGTTGCGGGTTGAGTTCGGACAAGCGGAGTCGTTCCTTTGTGCGCCCAGCCGTGAGTTCGTAGTGCGCGAGCTCACCGTAATACGTCAGCCCGGTTGCCTGTACGGGGATGGCGTTCACCGCAGGCGGCTGTTCATCCAGTTTAAGCATTTCCGGGCGAATCATCACTTCGACCAGATCCCCCGGCGATGCGGTGACTCCCGCCGGGGCGACGCCACGGATCTCCGCGACGGTCGTCTCGACCACCCAGTGCTCGCCGTCGGTTCGAAGCAGTTTACCTGGGAGGAAATTTGCCTCACCGATGAAGTCCGCGACGAACTTGTTGCGCGGCCGGCGATAGACCTCCACCGGGGTGCCAACTTGCTGCAACTCGCCCTTTGCAAACACAGCCATTCGGTCGGCGATGGAGAGCGCCTCCTTCTGGTCGTGGGTGACGTAAATCGTGGTCAGCTCAAACTGCTTACAAATGCGGCGAATTTCCGCCCGCATGTCGTTGCGAAGCTTGGCATCGAGGTTGGAAAGCGGTTCATCGAGCAGGAGGCATTTCGGGCGGACTACTAGTGCGCGAGCCAGGGCCACGCGCTGCTGCTGACCGCCTGAGAGTGCGTTGGGCTTGCGCTGAGCATACTCCTCCATCTGGACAGATTTCAGGGCCTCCATCGCTTGCTCTGCCCGCTTAGCCTTGGGAATCTTTTGCTGCTCCAGACCAAAAGCGACGTTTTCCAACACCGTCATATGCGGCCAGAGCGCATAGCTCTGAAACATCATCCCGGTACCACGCTTGTGGGGCTCGCGGCGGGTAACGTCCTCTTTCCCAAAGAAGATCTTACCTTCCTCGGGAATGTAAAAGCCTGCCAGGCAGCGCAAGAGAGTCGTTTTGCCGCAGCCACTCGGGCCGAGGAGGAAAAACAGTTCGCCGGGCGCAACTTCCAAATCGATGCCCGCCAGCGCCTTGGTTTCACCAAAGCGTTTGACGACCCCCTGCACAGTCACGCCAATCATCTGTTCCAGTGAGCGATTCGCCTCACGTCTGTCAAAACAAACGCGTACAGCCGCCCCTGCTTTTACCCGATTGCTACCAAATATCAGAAAATCACTGGAACACATCTGGTCCGAGGGGGTTCTCGTTGACAGGACGCAGTGGACCAATTATCGCTGCACGTTTATTCATGTTCCAATTGCTCAAACTCTACTGCGCAATCCTCCTGCTAACGGGGGTGACTTTTGCCCGGGCAGACAACGCCGAAGCCGGTGACCAAAGCATCGCCGCACTGGAGAAAAAGGTCGCGGCCAATCCCGATGACATCGAAGCGCGCTACGATCTTGGTCTGGCCTACAACGAGTTGGCCATCCACGACGACGAGGCCGCCCTGGAGCGCGCCATCATTGTTATGCGCAGCATCCTTAAGGACGACCCGAACTACATCAAGGCACGCGCTATGCTCGGCAGCATGACGGTGATGAAGGCTCAGTATGCTCCAATGATGGAAAAGCTCGATTACGTAAAGGAGGGCTACGGCATGCTGGACGACATCATCGCGAAGCACCCTGACAATGCTGACCTGCGTTTGATCCGGGGAGCCAACGCCGCCAACAGTCCGGGGTTCCTGGGCCGGGGAGACATCGCCACCGAAGACTTCGACTGGCTCATCACGGACATCAAAACACACCCGGACGCCTACGACAATAGCTACCAGCGCACCATCTACTTCTACGCGGGCGACTGGTTCCTCTCCAAGCGCGATAAACGTGCCGTCCCGCTCCTCATCAAAGCACAAAAACTTTCCGGTGCGCCGCGTTTGGCGCCCTCCATTGCGGAATCGCTTAAAAAAGCCCGCAAGGTATTCCCCTCCACTTACCGATCTTACCAATCCCAATGACCCGCTTGAATTTACACGAAGACCTGGCAGAAATCCTGGTTACGGAAGACTCCCTCCAACGCCGCATTGCGGAGCTTGGCCGGGAAATTACCGATGCATACCTCGAGCAGGGCATTGAGGAAATTGTCGTCATCGCCGTGACCAATGGTGCCATTGTTTTCGTGGCTGACCTGATCCGCCACATCAACCTGCATGTGCGCTTCGACACCATCCGCGTGTCATCCTACAAGGACGACACCAGCCCCGTCACTGATCCGGAAATCATCGACAATATTCGCATCAACCTGCAAGGCGAACACGTGGTGCTCGTCGACGATATCCTCGACACCGGAGGGACATTGAAAAAGCTCGTGGCGACGCTCAAAAAGCTACGCCCGGCCGACCTGCGTACCTGCGTCCTGCTGGACAAAGAAGGCCGCCGCACGAAGACCTACGGTGCCGACTATTCCGGCTTCACCATCCCGGAAGCATTCGTTGTCGGCTACGGTCTGGATTTCGCCGAACGTTACCGCAACCTGCCTTGCATTGGCGTTTTGAGGCCAGAGTTGCAAAATCCGCCCGAATGGTGCTAGGTTGGGAAATTGGTGAAGTAGAACCGTAGTCGAGTGGATGCTCAGGGATACATTTCCTGGCACTGCCAGCTTCTGGATGTTCCCACTTTACCATAACACCGATACACATGACTTTGACCGAAAAACGCGACGCGCTGGTGGAGGACCTGTCGATCATTGAAGATCCGCAGGAACGCTTTGCTTACATAATTGATAACGCCCGCAGCCAACCAGGGCTCGAAGAAAATTTGAAGGTGGATGCTTTCCGCATCGAGGGCTGCCAGTCCCAGCTCTGGCTTGTGCCCAGCTATCAGGATGGGCATTGCTTCTTCCGGACGGACTCCGATGCGGTCATCACCAAGGGCGTCGCGGGCTTGCTCACCGAGCTATACAGCGGCTTCCCGCCGGAGGATATTCTCGATGTGCCGCCGGATTTCCTCGCCCAGGTTGGCATCACGCAGCACTTGACGCCCAATCGCCGCAATGGACTTTCCAATGTCTGGAATAAGATAAAGTCATTCGCTGAGCACTGTATGGCCCAAGCCTGACCTGAACAGCTAGGGCCTTTGGCCACCTTTAGCTGATACCTTTCCACCTATTTTGGAGTAATTGCTTTTACGCAAGGAAAGCATTACGCCAAGTTAGCAGTCGGATAGACTTCCAGACTACTCATGAACGTCCTGATCGCTGAAGACGACCAAATCTCGCAGAACCTGCTGAAGACCAACCTACAGCAGATGGGGTATCAGGTTACGGTTGCCTCGGACGGTGAAGAAGCATGGCGCATATACAACGCCTGCCCGACGCGGATTGTCGTCAGTGACTGGCTCATGCCCAACCTCGATGGTCTTGGCTTCCTTCAGCGAATTCGCGAGCGCAAGGAGTCGGATTACACCTACTTCATCATGCTCACTGCGAACGTTGGCGATGAGCAAAACTACGTGAAGGCGATGGACGCCGGTGTGGATGATTTTCTCAGCAAGCCACTCGACCGCACTCAGCTCAAAATGCGCCTGCGCGTAGCCGAGCGGATTCTTGAAAGTACGTCGCGAATTAAGTCATTGGAGAACATCCTGACAATCTGCACCTACACCAAGAAAATCAATTTCCCGGACGAAGGTTGGCAATCCATTGAAGAATTCATCGAGCGCCACCTTGGGCTCAAGGTATCCCATGGCATCGACCCGGACTATTATCAACGCGTCATCAAGCCACAACTCGAAGAGCTGAAACGCGAAAACCAGTAGCGCGCCCGCCACGATGATTCTTACCGGGCTCGCCTTCCTCACGCTTATTGCGTGGTTATATCTCACCTTGCTGCATGGGAGATTCTGGTCGGCACGCATCCCGACTGCTCCCCAGTGGGCTCCTCCCTCGGGCCAATGGCCCCGCGTGCGCGTCGTCGTCCCCGCCCGCAACGAAGCGGATGTCATCGCCAACACCGTGGCCTCGATCCTCGCCCAGGATTACCCCGGTGAAATGCAGTTAGTGGTGGTCGATGACCATAGTGATGACGGCACCGCAGACATCGCGCAGCGCGCCGCAGTCGATGCCAACCACGCCGATCGTTTAACCGTGCTGCGCGCTCAACCCCTGCCGACTGGCTGGACGGGCAAAGTGTGGGCCATGAATCAAGGCGCGGAAATGCCCGGCGAGCCCCATGATTACGTCTGGTTTACCGATGCGGACATCCTGCACAAACCCTGCGTGCTCCGCGAGCTCATTGCGCGCGCTGAAGGCGACCAGCGCGACTTGGTTTCCCGCATGGCGCTGCTGTGCACTGATGTATTTTGGGAACGCCTGATGATCCCGGCCTTTGTCTATTTTTTCCAGCTTCTGTATCCATTCAACTGGGGCAATAACCGGCAGCGGAACATGGCGGCGGCAGCGGGCGGCTGTGTGCTTTTGCGCCGGAGCAGGCTCGAGGCCATCGGTGGAGTTTCGGCCATTCGCGACGCCCTCATCGACGACTGCACACTCGCGCGCAAGGTCAAGGAATCCGGTGGCTCGCTTTGGCTGGAACTGACCCGTGACTGCGTCAGCGCACGCGGCTATGGGAGCCTGGGAGGCTTGTGGAACATGATCGCCCGAACCGCCTACACGCAGCTCTATTACAACCCGCTAATCCTGCTTGGCTGCGTGCTCGGGCTTGGGCTCACCTTTCTCGCACCGCTGTTTGTTCCGATTATTGCCGCCGCATCCGGTAGCCCGGTTGCGCTCGGTGCTTCTGGGCTGGCCTGGTGCCTGATGACGGTCACCTTTGTGCCCATGGCCCGTTTCTATTTCCCCAAATGCGGAATAGGCACGCTCGGCGTCGCACTGGCCTTGCCACTGACCGCCCTGCTCTATCTGGGAGCGACGATCCACAGCGCAATCCGTTATCACCGCGGTGTTGGTGGACAATGGAAAGGTCGCGCGCAGGCAGCCTGACACCTCGATTTTGTTCACAGCTCTCGCTTGATTTACGAAATTCGTTTCGGCGTTTCATCCCCGTGAGCGTGAGCCCGTGGAGGAACACACCGGAATGAGGCATGCGTGATGCCAGTCCACGAGCTTACGCTGGCGGCAACCTGAGAGCTTACGCTCAAGGCTGCCAGGGGGACTTCAGATGGGATTGTGCGGAGGCCTGAGGCCAGGCCTCCCAACCCTTGGGTTACCGCTATCCCGC
>JBNNDZ010000415.1:0-3492 GCA_050285865.1 Puniceicoccales bacterium | reverse complement strand
ATGTGCAGGCCTTCGCTCTGGAAGTCATCCTGAACCAGGCTCCAGAGGTGCGGGCCGGCAATGATCGGGCGCTTTGCCAGATCGGCGATGCACTGCACCTGAGAGGTTCCGCGATGGATGACAATCTGCCCGATGGCGTGTTAACCCACCACTGGGAACAGTTACGCGGTCCCGGAACTGCGAGCTTCACCGATCCTACGGCACTTGAGACCAACGTGACTTTCGACGTGCCGGGTGTCTACGAAATTGGACTGTTTGCCGATGATGGTGCCATCGCGGACCAAGACATTCTCATGGTTCGGGTTGAGCAGCCTACAGGCTTGGCACTCGACGACTCAGCTTTCGGCTGGTGGCCCGGTGACTCAACCTACCGCGACCGGATTGCCTTCCGTGAAATGCGAGGAACTGACCTGCCGTATGCGCCATTTATCGAGGGCGTGGACGGAAACGCCTTTGCGTTCGAGGCGACGTCGGTGCTCGAAATTCCCGCGCATGTGGAGAGTGTGTCACGTCTGGGAGACGGTTTCACCTGGGAGTTTTGGCTCGCCGTCAATGACATCAGACCAGGCAGAAATTATACTGTGATGCAGTGGAATTCAGCCGACGAAACCAAACGAGTGGAATTGAGCTACAACCTGCCCGGCAGTTCGACGTTGGGTTCACGGTATTTCCGCGTCGAATTAGAAGAAGATGGCGAAACGATCGTATCCGAAAGTCAATTGGCCCGAAACAGTTACGCTATCAATGGCGAATGGCGGCACATTGCCATTCAGTATGACCCCAACGCCGAGCGCTTCAGCCTATTCGTAAACGGCCTGCTTCAAGCGGATGTTGCCATGCCGGACTTCCCGGTCGATGGTGTGGTCCGCTTAGGTAAGACCAGTGCTAGCTCAGGGCTGCTGGGGGGTATCGATGAACTCACCCTTTATGAGCGCGTGCTGACTCCCGCCGAAATTTACACACTTCATCTACATGGAAGCAGCGGCAAATACCTTCCCACGACCAATCAAGCCGCGATCGTCTACGCAGGGGCAGACCGCCGGGTTGCCATAGACCAATCGGTCATTGAACTCGATGGTTTCGCAGCCGATGACGGACTGACTAATGGTTGTTTGTTGCAAAGCTGGCGACAGTTGTCCGGCCCCGCGACCGCCGAGCTGGCATCACCCAATGAAGCGGTGACCGAAGTCATTCTACCATTACCAGGCCGCTACGAGTTCGAGTTCTCGGCGAGTGACGGCATGGCCGTGACGCGGGATGTCATTTCCATTGTTCAAGGGGTGATCTGCGAACACGGCCTCAGTGATCGCGCTGTAGCTTGGTGGCGCGGAAATTATTCGCCCGAAGACGCACTGGGCGGCGCGCCTGTGGGTATCGTTGGAATGGGTGCTGCGCCATATGAAGATGGATTCATCGGCAGTGCCTTTTCAATGCCGAATACAGGCTACTTGGCAACTCCCATAGAAAATGACGCGGATAGGTTCGCGGCCGGATTCTCCATTGAAATGTGGTACCGTCTGGACCGCATTACATCCAATTTGCATCGGACGATATTCGAATGGAGCGACGGCGAGACGCAGTTGGTGCTTAGCCATTTGGAGCGCAGCGTTTCGGGTGCTCCAGACTACCTCGTTATCCAGTTGCTGCGCAACGGTGAAACCCTGGTTTCAGAACTCTTGGCAACCAACCATGTTCGCATTGAAGGCCAATGGTATCACCTCGGCGCGCGCTTCGACGCGGCAAGCGGCAGCTTCGACCTATTCGTGGATGGAGAGTTTGCAGACAGCACTAATCTGTCGGATCACACACTGCCGCTCAATGGTGCCCTGCGTTTCGGTGCCGCGAAGGGCATGGGCAACCACGAGGGCGCGATGGATGAAATCGCCCTCTACGATTACCCGATTGCGGGGCACGACTTTTATTCAATCTACCAGGCCGGGGCCAACGGCCAATGCAACACGCAAGCCAATCAACCCCCGGTAGTCGATGCGGGGCCGCGCCAAGGCACCTTTGACCCGGCGATGGCGGCGGAACTGATCGGTTCCGTTTCCGACGACGGTCTTCCGTCGGCGACGACAACAGTTCAGTGGTCGCAGTTCAGTGGTCCGGGCACGATAAGCTTCTCGGATGCAACCGCGCTAGACTCGCTTGCCTGGGCTGACCTACCCGGGAAATACGTGGTTCGCTTGACCGCTGACGATGGCGATCAAACCGCGTCCGACACCACCGTCCTGAGTTTTGGTTTATCCTGCGAAGCTTCTCTGGCGCAATCGGCGATCAGCCTTTGGCAAGGGGACGGCAGCGCGCGGGATTCGCTCGGCACCAATGACGCGGAATTCTTTTCCTACAGCACACCCCGCTATGCTGAGGGCCAAGTCGCCACCGGTTTTGAACTCAATAGCGGTGGCTACCTTCGCGTATCGCCTTATCCCAATGCCGAAACGCTCTTTGCCGATGGTTTCGCCATCGACATGTGGTACCGCATCGATCAAATCAGCTCCATCGGTAATCGCGCGGTATTTGAATGGGCGAATAGTAGCGTCAGCCTTCGCGTTTACCACGACGAAGAGAGCGGCTCGGGATCACCGGAATACCTTGTAATCCAGCACTTCGAAAATGGAGTTCAAGTAGTTAATGAGAAAGTCGCTCGGAGCGTTTTGCGCAACGAAGGGCAGTGGGCGCACGTGACCTTTAGTTATGCTGCCAGCGACGAAATGCTCAATGTCTACGTCAATGGTTCGCTGGAAGGCGCCGTCGATCTCGAAGGCCTTGCTCTGCCCTTTGACGGCGAGCTGACTTTTGGCACTGCCGAGGGCTTGGATCCCCATATTGGCGCGATGGACGAAATCGCCCTCTACCAAGGCCCGCTCGATGTCTACGATATAACGGCAGGATACGCGGCAGGTGCGGCGGGTCGTTGTTTGCTCAATGAAAACCGTCCCCCGGTCGTGAATGCCGGAATTGATGATTCGGTGTCCGTTGACCCCGTTACGCTGACCGGAGTGTTGGCCGGTTCGGTGTCCGACGACGGCCGTCCCTCAAACTCACTGCACATCCAATGGCGTCAACTCAGTGGGCCCGCCGACGCCGTAACGTTCGCGGACGTGTCGGACCCGGAAACCAGTGTGACCTTCGCAACGCCTGGCGTCTATGTGCTCGAACTCTCCGCTAATGACGGCGTCGCGCTCGCGCGTGACGTGGTGACCCTTCGGGCAGACGCTCCTTGCGGCTTCCCCGCGCCAGCGAACGCCGTTGCCTGGTGGCCGGGCGATTTTAATCCGACGAACGCCCTCGGCGGCACCCCGATCGACGTAACTGGCACTGCTACGAATCCCTACGGGGTTGGGCTTGTTGGCGGCGGTTTTATTTTCAATGGCAGCACCGCCCAGACGCTGGAGGATGTGCCCGCGCTGGCAACCCTTGACCCGCATCCGGACCTGGTGGAACCGGCATGACGGACTTCCCTGCGCCGATTGACGGCAGCTGGGATCT
>JBNNDZ010000414.1:0-3294 GCA_050285865.1 Puniceicoccales bacterium | reverse complement strand
AGGCGAATAACTCCAGCACCCCACCGGGAACGAGTGCAAACAGCGCGGAAAGCAGCATTGCCAAAGCGACCGGTAGGCAGAACCAGGCCAGGAAAACTGCCAGCCCGTGCAGGCCCACGATAAAGAGCTTCGACCAGTTCTCCCATTTGGGTAATGGCGACTCCGGATTCGTCCGCAACCCGAAGGCATAGGCGAATAAATAGCCAAAGGCCAGGGGAATGCCGATAATCGAAAGGATCAACGCCCCTCCGATCAAGAGACGCATCCATGCGCCCTCCTGTTTAAAAATGCGCTCGCCAATGTGATCGATGCTTGCCATACCGTGCCGGTTTTAATGCCTAGGGACTAAACTTACCCCGGAATGATCACCTCAATGGATTTCAAAGCAACGATAAAGGAGTACCGTGAGCGCGTTGAGCTCGCGCTCGACCAATTGACGCCGCCGGCCAGCACCCGCCCCGCCGTCCTGCACGAAGCGATGCGCTACAGTCTGCGCGCCGGCGGCAAACGCCTCCGCCCTTGCCTCGTCCTTGCTGCCGCCGAGCTGTTCCCCTCGGAGAATGATCCCCTTCCGGCCTGCGTCGCCATCGAGTGCCTGCACACCTACAGCCTCATTCACGACGACCTGCCCTGCATGGACGACAGCGACCTGCGTCGCGGCCTGCCAACCTGCCACAAGCAATTTGACGAAGAAACCGCCCTGCTCGCCGGTGACGCCCTCCTGACCTACGCCCTCTGGATGCTGGCCGACAAATACCGCTATGACGCCCAACTCGCCGTGGACCTCGTTCACGACCTTGGCGATGCCGCTGGCAGCGAGAAACTGATTGGCGGCCAGATGGAAGACCTCCTCGGCGAACGCGAAGCCCCCACCGCCGAGCGCCTGGAGTTCATCCACCGCAACAAGACCGGCGCACTTATTACCACCAGTTTGACGATGGGCTACCGCCTCACCGGTGCTTCCCAGGAGAACGTCGCCATCATGCGCGAAGCCGGACGCCACCTCGGCATGGCCTTCCAAATCATCGACGACATTCTCGACGAAACCTCCGACGCCGAAACCATGGGTAAGCCCGTGGGTGCCGACCAGGAGAACAACAAGATGACTTACCCGGCCCTTTACGGCCTCGACGCCTCCCGCGCCAAAGCCAAGGAGCACACCGAGGAAGCCATCAAGGGCTTTGAGCAGATCGGCGGCAACAACACTGTCCTCATCGAGCTCGCACGCTACATGGAGCAACGGATCAGCTAGCCAGCGCCAGAGGCGCTGGAGATTAAAGGAATAAGATTAAAAATTAAAGTGGGAAGGCGGCGCGAATCGTAGAAGCGGCTTCCAGCCGCTTGGCGGTGCGTGCTGTTTCATTAGTTCTCCGCAACAAGGGTAACTGGCTGCACGCCGCACAATTACGCCCCCGGAAACGCTCGCAATTGCGGGACAAAACCGGAAGATAATCAACAACGGGAAATACGTCATGCTTCCCGATTTTTCCGATCTTCCTGTTAAATCCCCACTGCGCCAACATGTCCGAACCACCCGTTTCGCGCGCGACCATTCTTGTGCGCGGCCTTACCAATTGCTGCCCCAACTGCGGGCACAAGCCAATCTTCCGCGGCTGGTTTCGACTCCATTACCGGTGCCCCGGTTGTGCGATGAAGATGATGCGCGGCGAAGGCTTTTTCCTCGGGGCCATGGTCTGGAATTACGGACTGACGGTTTTCGGCTGCTTACCGGTCATCGTGGCGGGATTCATGCTTGGGTTTTATTCGCTCACAACGATGCTTTACCTCGGACTGGGTGCCGCGATCATCGTTCCGCCAATCATTTATCCGCTGGCCTGGAGCCTCTGGCTAGGCACATACTATGTTGTGCTCCCGCACGAACTCCCGGCCAACGAAACCGAAGCCATCCCTACCGACGAAGACGAATAAACCGACCCGCTACTTTTACCAACAACCACCATGCGACTATTCCTACTGCGCCACGCGGAGGCGTCCTACGACGCCCCGACGGATCCCGAACGCGAACTCACGCCCAAGGGTGAGAAATCGATCAAGCAACTCTGTAAATTTCTTTCCCGAAAGGATTTTGCCGGGTTGCACCTCATCCACCACAGCGGCTATGTCCGCGCACGCCAGACGGCCGAACTCTTCCGGGACGGGCTCCTCCCGGAACTCGCGCTCGCGCAGATGCACAGCCTCACGCCTGAAGACGACCCCCGCCTTCTCGGCGACTTCCTGCAATCGGCCGCGGGCGATCAGATGCTCGTAGGCCATAACCCGAACCTGTCACTCCTCACCGCATGGCTGCTTACCGGCAACCCGCTCAACGAATGCATCGACTTCAAAAAAAGTGGCCTGCTTTGCCTCGAACGCGGAGCCATGCCCACCACACAACGTCCCGGCGGAATATGGAACGTTAAGTGGTTCATCACGAAAAAATTGTTCGGCAGTGAGTGAAACGCAAACCGCTCTATGTCATAGAATAGTGACACTCGACGTCACCCAATTGACGTATGCGAGAAACGATTATCAATAACAACAAATAATTTTTTTTCCGATTTTTGCATTGAAATAGAATGTCTTGAAATCCAAAAAGTTAGGCCGAAGACCGTTCGGCCATGCCAAAGAATTTCCGCGACACCAAACAACGAACCGCAATCCTAAGTGCACTACAGGAGGCTCAACATCCGTTGACCCCCAAGCAGTTGCGCGATCGCGCGTCACAAATTGCACCGGGACTCGGCATCGCGACAGTGTACCGCAACATCCGCCTACTTCTGGACAACGAAGAAATCGAGTCATTGGACATCCCCGGTCATGGTGCGTGCTACATGCTACCGCAAAATGGCCAACGGGCAATCGTCGTCTGTCGCAAATCGAAGAGCATACATCTGGCCGACCCGGCATCCATTAAAATCAACCACAAGCACTTGCCGGAAAACTTCAATGCCGAGCAGGTTTCAGTTTTCATCTACGGCCACTTTAACGGTACGTCAAAATAGCTTTCTGCAAAGCATTTGCATTTTGAAGGAATCCCGCCCAAGTTTGGCCGGATGAAAAGATCGCTCCTCGCCTACCTCGCACTCCTGCTTGGGCTGGCAACTGTCCAAGCCAAGGTCAATGTCGTCGCCAGCAATGCGATCATCGCGGACTGGGCACAAGCTGTCGGCGGTAACGAAGTCACCGTGAGCACACTGGCTGGCCCTGGAACCGACCCGCATCATTTTTCCCCCAGTCCCAAACTCGTCCGTAGCCTCGCCAAGACAGACCTCATCATCGAGTTTGGAGCGGGCA
>JBNNDZ010000413.1:0-4168 GCA_050285865.1 Puniceicoccales bacterium | reverse complement strand
CTCTTCACCAAAGTTCAATAGATAGCCCAGCTTTAGGCCAGTCAGTTTCAAATAGGTTAAAAGTTGTTTTCGATGGACATTATTAACGCACTCAATCGATTTCAATTCGACGATAACTAATCCTTCAATGATCATATCCGCGCGGAATCCTTCCTCGAAACGATCTCCATCATAAACGACCTCAATGGCCACTTGTCGTAAAACGTTGAACCCACGCTTTGCTAATTGTTTAGCCAAAACAGCTTCATAAACGCTCTCCAATAAACCGGGCCCCAAGTCGCGATGGATTTTAATCGCACAGTCAACGACTGCACGACCAATAGCTTCCTCATCCATAATAACTTTGCGCCTTCGCGCCTTTGCGAGAGGATTATCCGTTACTTGCCACGCACCTGCTCAGCGACGTCGGCTACCCAGGCGTCGAGATCAGCTTCGTGCTCGTAGGGAACGTGGAATTCCTGCCGCCCGGTATCCTCGTGGAACGTGTAAAGCAATCCATGGGCAAAGTGGCCCGCCGTCGCCGTGTGGCAACCACCGCCCATCGCCGCCAGGAACTTCCGCTCCAGCTCCACCGCACGCGTCGTGTCCGGGTCGGTGAGCGCACGAAACTTTTCGTAATCCTCTGCCCGGCATTGCAAGGCTATCGCCCCCTGCCCGACCGCCGGAACGACCTGCTGGATCGTCAGCGGACGAAACGCCAGCCCCTCGCCCTCCAGAATGCCCAGCCGCTTTAGCCCGGCCGCGGCGAGAACCGTTGCCTCGGCCTGTCCGTTGAGGATTTTCTTGAGACGCGTTTCGACGTTACCGCGAATCTCGCTCCACACCGCACACGGGAAAAATGTCTTCAGTTGTAAACGCCGACGCGGGCTGCTGGTTGCGATAAAGCACGGCTTGGCGATTTCCTCGCGCACGACGAGGATGTCATTCACCGATTCGCGTGGCAGGAAAGCGGCAATAACAAGGCCTTCCGGCATTTCGGTGGGCAAGTCCTTCGCGGAGTGCACCGCAAGGTCGGCCTCACCGGCCAGGAGGGCGTCTTCCAGTTCCTTGGTAAAAAGGCCCTTACCGCCCTGCTTTTCGAGCGACCACTGCGTCTTCTTGTCGCCGGTGGTGACGAATTCCTTGAGCTCCGCCTCGGCACCGTCGAAGTGCGCCGAAACATGCGCCTGCGCCTGCTTGGCCTGACAAAGCGCCAACGCGCTACGCCGCGTGGCGAGGATAATGGGTTGAGTGGACATGTTGGAAAAATCAAAAGCGTTAGCTCTTCTCAGCCTTCTGGACGTCAATCACTTTGACTTCCTTCACCGCATGATCCGTGAAAAAGTAGATCGAATAATTGCCAATCACCTTTACCTCAACATCGCGTGCTTCCTTGCGACGTCGAAAATCACCGTGGCTGAACGGATGCGCCTTAAGAAAATCAAGATAATGAAGGATGTCTCGTTTGACCTGCCCTCGAATCGGCTTAATCAGCTTTGCGACCTCAAAATTTAGATAGAGCTGATAATCACTCATCACCCAATTCCCGCTTGAAGTCATCGAGTGAGACCCAAGCTTCGGGCGATGAATCATTCATGCGGCGCGAGAGCGTCGCCTCGTAATTTTCATCGCGGCTATTATGGAGCATCTGCAAGTAGGCAAAAAGCTTCTCCTGATCCGTCGAATCAAGCACATCCACTTCTTTCCTTATTTCTGCAAATGTCATAAAGAAACGGTATCAATTTAGCGGTTCAATTCAAGTCAATCTGTTCGTTGTGCCGAAGAGGCAAAAGCCAAAAACGGGAGAGCGCAGTGAGCACTCTCCCGTTGTTGTTTAACTTAAAGCAAATTCGCCATCGCTATCCATATCGCTTCGCCATCGATTTCATTCAATCCGCGTGACCGAACAATTTCGATCGCGATTGCGATTCCGATAGCGAACGCGATTGTGGACTACGCGCTGGTGTATTCAGCTTGGGTGCCGCCGATTTCCTTCTTCGGAACCCAGGGCATGAGGGCGCGAAGTTCCTTGCCGACCTTCTCGATCGGGTGGTCCTTGCCTTCGTCAGCCATGCGCTTGTAGTTCGGGCAACCTTCCTGGTATTCCTTGACCCAGTTCTTGGTGAACGTACCGTCTTGGATTTCCTTGAGGACCTGGCGCATTGCCTTCTTCGACTCGTCGTTGATGACGCGCGGACCGGAAACGTAGTCGCCGTATTCCGCAGTCTCGGAGATCGAGAAACGCATGCCGCTGATGCCGGACTCGACCATCAGGTCAACGATCAGCTTCAGTTCGTGCAAGCACTCGAAGTAAGCCATTTCCGGAGCGTAACCCGCTTCGGTCAGGGTTTCGAAACCAGCCATGACGAGCGCGCTGGCGCCACCGCAAAGAACGGCTTGCTCGCCGAAGAGGTCCGTTTCGACTTCTTCCTTGAAAGAGGTTTGAATAACGCCGGCACGTGCGCCGCCGATGCCCTTGGCCCATGCGAGAGCAACATCCTTCGCGCCTTCAGAGGAACCTTCGTTCACGGCGATCAGCGTCGGAACACCCTTGCCTTCGACGTATTGAGTACGGACAACATGGCCCGGGCCCTTCGGTGCCACCATGATGACATCGATGCCTTCAGCAGGCTTGATCAGGTCGTAGTGAATCGCCAGACCGTGCGTGAAAAGGATGGTTTTGCCGGGTGTCAGGTTCGGCGCGATGTCTTGCTCGTAAACAGCGGCCTGCTTCATGTCAGGCAGCGCGATCATGATGACGTCGGCCTTCTGCACGGCCTCTGCGGTCGGGAAGACCTCGAAGCCCTGCTTCTTGGCGACTGCGACTGACTTACTTTCGGGATACAGGCCGATGATGACGTTCAGGCCGCTATCCTTGAGGTTCAGCGCATGTGCATGGCCCTGCGAGCCGTAACCAATGACGGCGAGGGTCTTGCCTTGGAGGACGCTCAGATCAGCGTCCTTGTCCGTATATACTTTTGCGGGCATTTGTTTGGGTTTTCGGTTTTCTGTTTTCGGTTCTCAGTTCTCGGTTTTCGGTTTGATCGTCCAATCTACGCTTATCGCCTATCGGTCGCCGCCCCCCACTGATAACTGACAAATGACAATTGAAAATTGATAACGGCTTAGTCTTCGTCGCCGGATTCGCCGGGCTTGCCACGCAACAGAGCAACATTGCCAGTGCGGGCCAGCTCCAAAATGCCAAACGGCGTGACGAGCTCCAGGAAGGCGCGGATTTTATTTTCGTTACCGGTGCACTCGATAATCATGGCATCCGGGCTGACGTCGATGACCTTCGCACGGAAGATGTCGCAGATCTCGATGATCTCCGAACGCGTGTCCCCGTTAGCGGTCAGCTTGAGCATGACCAACTCACGCGCAACAAACGATGCACGCTCTTCAAAGTGCGTGATCTCGATGACGTTGACCAGGCGGTCGAGCTGCTTGATCGCCTGATCAAGCGCATGCTCCTCGGCACGCAGCACGATGGTGACGCGTGAGTACTTCGGGTCGTGCGTCGGACCGACGTTGAGCGTATCGATGTTGAACCCGCGTCCGCTGAACATGCCGGCGACGCGAGCGAGGACGCCGAATTTGTTTTCGACGAGAGCTGATATCGTATGGCGCATGAGGGAAAAGTTGGGGAAAATGACGCATCCCCCGCCATGAAGGAAGCAAAAAATGGCACCCCCTCCCGGAAAAGTTTAAAATTTTTCTTGATCGTTTCGAAAAATGGCTCATGTTCATGCGCTTTCACCTTACGGACGGTTAGCTCAGTTGGCTAGAGCGCCTCGCTTACACCGAGGATGTCGCAGGTTCGAGTCCTGCACCGTCTACCATTTGGGCAAGACGACTGATTGCGTCTAAGTGTGCCAGAATGGGACTAAGCCTCTTATCCAGAGCATTTTGCAGAATTTCATTCACGTCCGACTTTGTGACAGCTTGTGACTGCTCAGGACTCGAAAAGTCTGGTTTCTGTAGCACTATACGTAGCAGTTAACGTCAAGTGAATGGGATAGCTGGCTCGACATAATGAGCGAAAACGGCAGCTTGATGCGCCCTCCCATTGTGCTAATGTAGCTTTATGGAATCTTGGATCGCCAAGCGTGGCCCCAAAATCATGAGCGAGGAATTGTGCTTTACTGGAACGCGCGTTCCGGTGCGGAACCTCTTTGATTCCATCCGTGCA
>JBNNDZ010000412.1:0-4840 GCA_050285865.1 Puniceicoccales bacterium | reverse complement strand
AGGCGCATATACTTGTTGCCGGAAGCATCCTGTAAGGCAATGCGCAGTACCGGGCGCTGCTCGGAAATTCGGATGCGTAGCGCATCCGGAAAAACACGCTCCACTAACGCCGAGCGAACTTGACCATCTTCGCTGATGTTGCGCTGGATCGTCGCGATATCGACCGCCATCAGCTCGATGTCGTCCGGCAGGGCAATGACTTCGTCGAGCCAAGTTTCGTCCAGCACGCCGTCCGTTTCCAGATACACACTGCGCACCGGCTCGGAGCCGCCAGCCATCACTTGGGAAAATGCCTCACTGCGCAGATAGGCCACACCGTACCAGGCACCACAACCCAGTGCCGCAAACATGGCAACGCCGCCCACCACTTTGAACACACCGCGCCAACGACGCTTGCGGGCGTGAGTGGTGACCGCACGACCAGTGAAGCTCTGCTGGATGTTTCGCCAGGTGCTTGGGCCGCTCTGTTTACTGTTCTTTTTCTTTGCCATGATTCAGGTAAGCGTGCGCAATGCGCGGGCGCGCTTGATAGCCGGGATCGTCATTCGATGAACCAGCTCCGCAAAATTGAGACCACTGCAGGAGGCGCTCTTGGGAAGCAGGCTGGTCGGCGTCATCCCAGGAATGGTGTTAATCTCCAAAAAGTATGGTTGCTCGTCGGACGTGACGATAAAATCTAATCGCGCGAAATCACGGCAAGCGCAAGCCGTAAATGCGTTCGCGGCGAATGTTTTTACTTTGCATTCCAAAGTTTCGTTTATTGGTGCGGGAAAAACGTACTCCGTCGAGCCGGCGGTGTATTTATGTTCGAAATCATAGACACCGTCACGAGGGCAAATTTCAACAATTCCCATGGCTTCACCATCAAGCAGGCCGATGGTCATTTCACGGCCAGCAATCAACGTCTCCGCCATCCACTGCCCATCTTCCAGGCCGCTCAAACACTGGGATACCGCCGATTGACCACGTACAATATGCACGCCGACACTACTGCCCATATTGACAGGTTTCAGCACCACAGCTTCACCAAGCTCCGCGATAAGCTCAGCCGCGTCTGGCTTGCTTTGTGTCGCAAAGAGGGTCTGTCTCGCAAAGTAAAATCCGCTCTCGGCAACCGCGGCCTTCGTCCGGGCCTTGTCCATGCACAGCGAACTCGCAGCAGCGTCGCATCCAACGTACGCAAAACCGCGGGCCTCCAGCAACGACTGGAGTTGCCCATCCTCCCCGAACGGACCGTGCATCGCGGGGAACACGACCGTATGTGCCGGGTCGAGCGCCTCGGGTAAATGGTCGTGCGGGAGGTCGATCAATTCGACATCGAAAAACGCCCCCAACGCGCCAGCGACCGAGCGACCGGTGACGCGGGAAACATCGGCCTCGGGCGAGTCGCCACCACATAGCACTGTCACGTGTTCGCGGCTCATAGTGCATCCTCCCAGCGTTCGCCGACCAACAGCGCTTCGGGTTCCAGATCGACGCCACGCTCGCGCTTGACCGTTTCGCGGATCCGACGGATCAAGGCCAACACATCCGCCGCCGTGCCTCCGCCAACATTAATGATGAAATTGCCGTGCACCGTGGAAACTTCCGCCCCACCGATACGCGTACCCTTCAGGCCAAGTTCGTCGATCAACTTACCCGCATGGTTGCCTTCGGGGTTCTTAAAGATACATCCGGCGCTGGGCTCGCGCGGTTGCGATTCCTTACGCTTGCCCGCGTAGGCATCCATCTGTGCCCGAACGGACGAGCCTTCACTTTGCGATCCAGAGCGGAGCACCGCCGAAACCGCAAAGGCGTCCACCAGCTCTTCGCACCGCCGGTAGCCAACATGGAACTCTGTCTGGCAAAGTTCACGCACCTCACCTGCGGGAGTCATGAAGGTCACCGATTCCACGACATCGAAAATCCAGCCGCCCATGGCCCCGGCATTCATCCTCAACGCACCACCAACAGTGCCCGGTATACCTTCGAGGAATTCAAAACCGCCCAGACCTTCTTTTGCGGCCAGACCACACAGGCGCTTGAGCGGTAGCCCGGCACCGACCGCTACCCGGCCATCGCCAAGCGATTCAAAACCGCGAAACGCTTCACCGTGCAGGTTGATAACAAGTCCCGGAAAACCGCTGTCGGCGACGATCAAATTTGAACCGCGTCCCAGCGCGAACCACGGCAAATTACTTTGCTTGGCAAAGTTCAACAGGTCGCGAAGGTCCATTACCGAGGCGGGCTCAGCGTAAAAGCGCGCGGCACCGCCAACCCGCAGCGTGGTCTTGGGCGCGAGGGGCTCAGCTAAAGTGAGCTTGGTTGCCGGAGCCAACTTTTCGCGCCAAGTTTCGGCGAGTTGGAAATCCTGCGTAAAGCAACGCGCCGCCGCATCGATGTCTCCTGCCCCGATGAAAAGCACCGTTGCCGGACGCTCTCCGGACAGACTGCGGTCAAGCGCACGGGGCAACTCCGCAAAATCCACAATGGGCCAACCGGCACCACTGGCTGTAACGATGGCTTCGCTGCGTCCGTCGTCGAGGGGACGCTCGCTCGCGGCATAAACCGGCATCAGTAAAACCTCATCCGCAGGCTTGAGCGCAGCGGCGAAGTCCCGGGCAAACTGCCGGGTACGGGTAAATCGATGCGGCTGAAAGACGGCGATTTGACGACCAGGCCAAGCTGAAGCCGCGTGCTGCATCAACGCGGTGACCTCGGTCGGGTGGTGTGCGTAGTCGGCCAGCAAGGTGACGCCATTCACGCGCGCCAGCACGTCTTGCCGCCGGTGGATTCCGGGGAAGCTTGCAATGGATTCCGGGCGAACCTCTGCGCCGATCTCCGCCGCTGCGGCAAGGGCCATCGCCGCGTTGGACTCGTTGAACCCGCCCTCCGCTTTGCAGCGCAAAGTTTTCTCCGCATCAGCCAGGCCGGACAAGGTGGAGCAACGATCCGGTACGACCACCCGGCGACTGGTGCGGCTGAACAGACGTTGAAAGGCTGCACGAAGCTCGCTTTCGCTCCGGTAGAGGTCCGCGTGGTCCCAGTCAAAATTCACTGCCACGGTGACCTCTGGCGAGAAGCCCTCAACCGTGCCATCACTTTCGTCGATCTCCGCAATCACCCATTCACTTTGCGGTGCAAAGCGGGCGGGTGCGTAGGTATCGTTGCGGAAAAGTCCGCCCAGCAGATAACCGCAGTCGAACTCTGCATCGCAAAGCAAATGAATCAACAGACCCGTGGTAGTCGTTTTACCGTGGCTGCCAACGACCGCGACCAGCTTGCGTCCGGCGACGACTTCCGCCAGCAGTTCACCACGCCGCACCACACGGGCACCGCGATTGATTGCTTCGCGGTAAAGCGGATGCGACTCGCCAATGGCGCTGGACCGCGCGACGAGCCCAGGCTTTTCGGGCAGCTCACCACTAAGCGTAACGCCGTGGCGCACCAGTAGTTGAGCAACTTCGGGGCGGAGTCCGTCATCCCATCCCGTCACCGCCACACCGGCCTCCGCGAGATAAATAGCGAGCGGGGCCATGCCCATACCGCCAACGCCAAGCATGAATGCTGCGTCGGGCAGATGAGTGACATGGGGCGCTGTCATGGTGGAAATCATTTGGATTCGGCGGCGACCGCGGCCATGTCTTCGATGATGTTTTCGACAGGGTTTTCGCGGTCGAGTCGTTCCAGGTTTTCGCGGAAACGCTTGATGAGCCAGTCGTTGAAGATCAGGTCGTTGACTTCGCTGAACAAGCGGTCCAGCTCTGGTTCCGGCACTACAACGGCACCGCCCTGCTGCTCAAGGAAACGCGCATTGGCCATCTGGTGGTCGTCCGCCGCAAAGGGATACGGGACGAGGATCGACGGTAAACGGCAGCGGGCAAACTCGGCCAGGCTGCCCGCCCCGGCACGTGCCACAACGAGGTCCGCCGCACTGAGGGCGTCGGCCATGCGGTCAACAAAAGGCGTGAAAACTGCCTTAACCGTTTGGCCGTCGGCGCTCTTATGTTCTACGGCACCGCCCACAGTTTTGTTGAGGCCAGTAATGCAATATACGCTGATGTTCTCGCGGGCGAGGGCTTCAAAATTATTCGTCACCCACTTATTGAGCGCGGTCGCGCCCTGGCTGCCACCGAGGATGAGTAGCACCTTGCCGGTTGCCTCGATACCGAGCCGCGCGCGGGCCTCTTCCTGGGGGACGCGTTTGATTTCCTTACGCACCGGATAACCGCAGTGACTGACAACGCTGTGGGGCAACCCTTTGATCGTAACGCCCGGTGGCAGGTAAATGCGCCGGGCAAAACCGGCCATCATCCGCACCGCGCGGCCAGCCTTGCGGTTGGCCTCGTGCAGCATAACGGGCACGCCGGTGAGGAACGCCGCGAATACCGCTGCAACCGTCAAAAATCCGCCAAAGCCAATGACGGCGTCGGCCTTAAAATCACGCAGCAGTTTGATTGAGAACACCACGCCTCGCACCTGCTCGATACAGAAGCGGATGAACTTCACCGGATGTGCCGAAAAGCCCATTCCGGGCGAGCGCACGTATTGCAGTTGCGGGTAGTTCTGCACCAGGCGCGAGTCGACGTCCTTGTTGCTGATGATGAGGCGGCAGTGGTGACCTTTGTCCTGCAAAGCTTCGGCGATGGCGATGCCCGGGGCCAAGTGCCCGCCCGTTCCTCCGCAGGAAATAACGAAGTTACTCATAGTTCACGGGGCTTGGGCAACGGTGAGGCGCTCCAACTCGCCAGGCAGTTAATGAGTAGTCCAACGAGCACGAACATCGTTACCAGGTTCGTGCCTCCATAGCTGATGAACGGCAACGACATGCCCTTGGTCGGCAGCATCCCCGTAACCACGC
>JBNNDZ010000411.1:0-6075 GCA_050285865.1 Puniceicoccales bacterium | reverse complement strand
TGGACTGGCTGAAGCAGGATGGCGGGCAAGCGCTCGTGAACGCCGTCGAGGAAGACTATCCGAAGGCCGCCGCGCAAGGCGTGCGCCAGCGTTTGCCGCTTCTGGAAATGACGCTGCCCGCGCTGTCGCAGATGACCCGTGAGGAGTATCAACAGCTGCTTCAGCGCATCGTGAAGTTGTCCGAAATGGACGAGGAAATTTCCTTTTTCGAGTTCGCCGTTATGCGTCTGGTGAAGCGTCATCTGGGCCGCAAGTTCGAGGGCGCGCACGCTAAGACGAATGTCATTTCCAGTGCGGGCCCATTACGCGGGCCGTTCGCCACCTTGCTCAGCACGATGATCTGGGCCGGAGAGCCATCAGCGGACGAGGCTGCATCGATTTTCGACAAGGCCGTCCAACAAGCACCGTTGTTTCATGGCTCGGTGAAAATGAAGCCCTTCGAGTCCCTTAATTTCAACGAGCTCGATCAGGCCCTCGACACATTGGCCAGCGCCCGCTTTGGCCTGAAGCGTCAAATATTGGCCGCTTGCGTGACAGCCGTCGCGCACGATGGCGAGGTCAACGACGATGAGGCGGAACTGATCCGCGCCGTCGCCGTCACCCTCGATTGCCCGATGCCGCCTCTGGTCGACGAGGCGGCGTGATGCTTCACCGCTAACTCGCGATTTGGCGGGAAATAGATTACTCCGCCTTCCGGTATGCCAGCACGGCGCGCGCCCCGCCGAAGCCCATGCCGGTTTTTACATGGACGCGGTGCTCCAGCGGCGTGGTCTCTTGGTGGAGTGTTAGGCCGAGTTCGGGATCGATTTCCTGAAGCGATGGATTGCCGGGCAGGTAATTACTCTGCATGGCGAGAATCCCGCCGATGATTTCGAGCACCGACGTCGCTCCGCCGGAGTGTCCCATGTAGCCTTTGAGTGCCATGATTGCGGGCAACCGGTCGCTGAAAACTCGTTTGAGGGCGTTGGCTTCGGTGAGGTCATTGAACTTGGTCCCTGTGCCGTGGGCGTTGTAGACATCGACCTCGGCTGGGGTTATGCCGCCCATCTGCAATGCGGCCTCGATGGAGGCTGCCAACTGGCCACCGCTGGTGTCCGGTGCAGTGAACCCGACGTCCGGCGCGTGGACGGGGTCAAAGTGGTCATGGCGTTCGTCAAAGCCGATGATTTCCGCAATGATCGTGGCCCCGCGCGCTACGGCGTCGGACTTGCGTTCGAGCACCAGTGCACCCGCGCCTTCAGCGGGACCAAAGCCGTTACGGTTTCGGTCGAAGGGACGTGAAACACCTTCGGGGCTCATCGCCCTAGCCGCGAGGAAACTGGCCGAGACGAAATCGGTCAGTGAGGCTTCGGCTCCACCCGCGATGACGTATTTTGGTCCGCCGGGTCGGTTTAGTTGGAGCATGTCGCAGGCACGGATAATGGCCGTCACGGACGAAGCGCAGGCGGTGTTGACGGTGAATGGGGAGCCTTGAAAATTGAAGTAAGTGCTGATGACCGATGCCGATGCGCTGGTCATATACATGGGCACGGCAAACGGAGAAACTTTGCGGTCGTTGGCGAAGTCATCGTGCAGGCGGTCGTAGGTTTCCACGCCGGAGAGCGCGATGCCCATGACGACCGACGTTTCCGCACAATCCGGGCGCGCAGGGAAGTCGTTCTCGGCGAGCAAACCTGCCTGTTGTGCGGCCAGCTTGGCCGCCACCAAAGCAAAGCGCGACATCGAGTCGAGCCGCTTGGGGCGGACTGCGCCACGGTAGCGCGCTTCCGCCGGAAAGCTCAGAAAATCGTCGTCATCGAAGTCGCTGATGACACCGCCAAGCATTAGCGGATATTTATGACTGCTAGTAGAGGATGAGATATCTTTATATCCATGCTTCCCTCCGAGCAAGTTTTCGTTCATTGCTGATGTTCCAACACCGATCGGGGACACACTCCCCATTCCCGTAATAACAATGGATTCCATGATTAACGAAACTAATTCAATGACGGCTTCAAGGATAGCAATACTAAACGAGGAATCGTTGGAAAAAGAGCAGCTTCGCCGTTGTGAGACGGGCGATTTGTTTGGCCCTGAATATGGAAATCTGCCCAACGGACGCTTTCGCCTGCTGAGTCGGGTGACCTTGACCCGCTATGAGACGCATCCGGAAGGATTGTATGGAATGGCGATGGCGGAATTGGACCTTTCTCCGGACACCTGGTTTTTTAAAAACCACTTTTTCGGCGACCCGGTGATGCCAGGCACGCTTCAGGTCGAAGCCGTTCTGCAACTGGCAGGACTGTATCTGGCTTGGGCGGGTGTGCGGGGTGTAGGCCGCGCACGGGAGGTTAGCCGGACGGTTTTCTACGATGAAATCCGTCCCGACAATAGCACGAAGTTCCGCATCGCCATGAGCGTGATCAAAATCCTTGGCCGTGGAAAACTGCACTATCTCACTGGCAGCGCCTTCGGCCTGCGCGATGACGACAAGCAAGTCATGCGCATGGAGGGCATTAAGCTGATTAAGGCGGAGCGGTAGGTTTCTCTCTTTGGTTTCAATATTGCCGACGCCCTGGTAACGGCTGTCCCTCCTAATATGATAAAGGGCGGTCCAATTAGGACCGCCCTCGTCGTTAAAAATGCGGCGTGGCTTCTGCCCGCCTGTCACTGCGCTTACCGCAGTTCCTTGCCGGTTTCGGCGTCGATGATGCGGAAGTTCTCGACGTGGTAGGCCGGGTCAGCGCGGAAGGAGAGCTGGACGCCGTAGGCCTTCTCGATGTCGATCAGGTGGGAGGCGTCTTCGCGGCGGAGGCGTTCGAGGTTGGTCGGGTGAATCAACACCCGGAGGCTGATCGATTTTTCCGAGCCGGACTCCACTGCACGTACGTGGCGGATGATGCTCACCAAGCGGCGCTGAATTTCCACGCTCATGCTGCGCGGGCTCTTCACAATACCCTTGCCTGTGCAATACGGGCAGCCCTGGTAGATGCCGGATGAGTGGCTCTCTGAGTGGCGCTGACGCGTCATCTGCATGATGCCGAGCTGGCTGATGGGCAGGATGTGGCTCTTGGCCTTGTCCAACGCCATTTCCTTGCGCATGCGCTCGTAAACGGTGCGGCGGTCCTTCTTCGACTTCATATCGATGAAGTCCATGATGATGAGTCCGCCGATGTTGCGCAGGCGGATTTGGCGTGCGATTTCGGACGCCGCCTCAAGGTTCACATTGACGATGTAATTCTTACCGTCCTTGTCCTTGCCGCGGTGACCACCGGTGTTGACGTCGATGGCGACGAGGGCCTCGGTTTCTTCGATGACGATTTCACCGCCACCAGGCAGGGGCACGCGTCGCTGGAAGGTCTGCTCGATCTGGCGTTCGATGTTGAAGCGTTCGAAGATCGGGATGTCATCCGTGAATTGGGCGATCTTGCGGCGGGAGCGCGGGGAAATTTCGTTAACCGACTCGATCATGGCCTTGTGGCGCACTTCGCTGTCCACCAGCACGCGGTCGATGTCTTCGGTGAGGAAGTCGCGGACGGTGCGCTCGATGCTGTCGGGCTCCTGATAAAGCAGGGCGGGGGAGTCTTCCGTCTTCAGGCGGTGTTGAATTTCCTCCCACTTCTTGAGCAGCATGTGGAGGTCGCGAATGAAATAGCGGATCTTTTTGCCTTCGCCTGCGGTGCGGATGATGACGCCCATGCCCTCGGGGATGGTCAGCGTTTGCAGGATTTGCTTGAGGCGGTCGCGCTCCTGGCGGTTCTCAATTTTGCGGGAAACGCCGCACTGGCCACTGAAAGGCATCAGCACGAGGAAGCGGCCGGGCAGGGCCAGGTTGGTCGTGGTGCGCGGGCCCTTGCTGCCGATTTGTCCCTTGGTGATCTGCAGAACGATTTCCGTGCCGATCGGGAACAGCTTGGGGACGTCCTTAATGTTCGGCTTCTCGGGCTTCTTGTTGCGCTTTTCCTCGGAGCGGGTGTCGCGGACGATCTCGATGGAGTTGTCCTCCTGCGCGCCGGGAATGATATCCCAGTAATGCAGGAATGCGTTTTTGGGCTGACCGATATCAACAAAGGCAGCCTTGAGGCCGTTCTCCAGATTCTGGATGTTACCTTTGAAAATGGCACCGACCATGCGCTGCTCGCCGGAACGCTCGACCTCGAACTTGTCTAGGACGCCGTCGACGAGAAGAGCGACCCGGGTTTCGAGTGGCTCGGCGTTGATAATCAGTTCACGGTAGGGAGCGTTCTTTTGACCAGACAAGGCGCGGGCAATTTTTTGGATGAGAGGTTGTTTCTTCGCGCGTTGGCGCGATTCGTTTTTCAGCTTTTCGGCTGGAATATGCTCGATGATTTCTTCCTTGGGGGGGTGTTGGAGTTCTTCATGGAGTTTGGAATCAACTGAATCTTGAGTGTGCGATGATGCATTCATGAGTGTGTGGACTGAGCCAATTTAGGAGTTTCGGCCAGTGACACTTCGCTTCACGCGGTTGCGCCGGCGCAACTATGGGGAATGCGCCGGGGAATGGACCAAGGTAGGTTCAGGTAAAGTCCCGCCGATAGCGGTACACGCTTTGAATGAGACCTTGGAGGATGCAACAGCTTAAAACAAAAGAGCCACCGTAACTGATGAATGGCAGGGGGAGCCCGGTAATGGGCATCAAGCCAATCGTCATACCGATGTTGATAAAAACATGGATCATTAAAATAACACTGACTCCAACGCACAAAAGTGCGCCGAAGCGGTCGCGCGCCATCCCGGCGATTCGGATGCCGTTTGCGACAAGGATGAAAAACAGAGTTAATACAATTAAACCGCCGACGTATCCTGACTCTTCAGCCAGGACCGCGAAGATGAAGTCATTCGTAGCCACCGTGGGCGGAAGGTAGCCGAGCTTTGCCTGAGTGCCTTCACCCAGACCTTTGCCCGTCAGCCCGCCACCGGCGACTGCGTAAAGCGATTGGTTGCGGTTCCATGCAACGCCGGTGCCCCGGGGGTCAACGACCGAGGGCGCGGCGAAGCCGAGAATGCGGTTCCGTTGGTAATCTTTCATCGGCAGCAGCGACCGGCTTTCGTAGGCACCCGCATCGTTGAGCGGGCTTAGGTCGTTACTGCGCATATAGTCCTGATACCGATACACATCCACACCTACCCAAAGCACTGCCACCAGAAATAAACCAAATACTGTGGCGAAGAACTTTTCGGAAAGCTTGGAAACGTAAAGCAGGCTAAAAACCATTGGAGGAAATACCAGCGAGGACCCCAGGTCCGGCTGGAGGAAAATCAAAAACATAGGAATAGAACAGGCTATGCCCACTTTTATCAAGACCTTAATCGATTGCCGGACCGTCCCCACTTCCGAGCGCGCGAGCAGGCTGGCACACATGACCAACGCCCCTAACTTACCAAATTCCGATGGCTGAATCGATGCCGGTCCGAAGTCGATCCAACGCGTTGAGCCAAAACGTGTTTTGATCAGCGGTAACTGCATGTTTACGCCGACATCCAGCATGACGGCCTGAAAGGCCAACGGGGCCAGCAGCAGCACGCAAAACCAATACACCAGGTGCGCGTTTTCCAGGTAGAATTTGTAGTTAATCAACGAGGTGGTGACATACGCGATGCCACCCAGCACCAGCCAGACCAACTGCATCTTCCATGCACCGCCTTCAACGTAGGTTTGCGCCGAGTAGATGAAGAACACGCCCATGATGCCCAGCAGTGTGATGCACAGTGGACTGATCCAGTCACTACGGTGCTCTTCGCCGAAGTGCATGAAGCGCTTCAGCGGGAAATCGCGAAGGTACTCGTTGATCGTGTTGATGAAAAGGGGCACGCGGACTCTGACTCAGGGAGATTTTAACGCTGGGCGCAAGCCCACGGGCGGTGTTTTGCACGAATTAATGCCAATTCAACGTTTTTTGACCGATTTCAACGCGAATCGTTCACTTTCAGAGCCGGTTCGCGCCAATGGTTCAAGTCACGGCTCAGTAACTTTTCCAGCCGGGCGATGTCGGGCTCGAACTCTCGGGTCAGTTGGACGCGTAAGGCTGGTTCAAGCCGGGGAGGAGGGGCGGAGCGGGCATTGAGTTGGCACAA
>JBNNDZ010000410.1:0-3046 GCA_050285865.1 Puniceicoccales bacterium | reverse complement strand
CATTGCCGGGTTCGCCTCAGAAGCAGGCTTAGGCCGCAGCGGAAAGCTATGCCTTGCTACCCACTTCATTGGTGTGCCCCCGGTAATCGGTCAGATGATGACCCAGCAGGCCGATCTGTTTTTTGCCGCCACGTTTTCCGCGGGCTTGCTCTGGCTGTATATTTCCCTCCGCCATGGCAGCCCGGCCTGGCTGGCCTGGATCGGCATCGCAACAGCAATTGGCGTTAAGGGAACCGTGTTTTACATGGGACCAGGCCTGGTCGTCCTGGGATTAATCTGGCTGTGCCGCGGCAAACCCACGCGACGATCGATTTTGGCGCAGGTAATCGCCGCGGTGATTTGCCTGGTCCTACTGGCAGCCCCGCGTTACGTGGAAAACTACGTGAACTTCGGCAACCCCTTCGCGCCGGACTCCGACATCGAGCGCATTCACGGCGAAGAAGAAGGCGGTTTCAGCATAGAGAAGCTTGGGCTGAACCTGTATTCCTACACCCTCGACCAGCTACTCCCCGCATCAAACCCACCGCTCATTGCTGAAACGATGACCGCGCTGTTGCCCCCACTCGTCAATGTGCTGCCCGATGATGACCCGCACGCCTTTACCATCAAGCGCAAGCCGTATTACGAATCTCAGGCGACGGGAAACAGTCTGTTCGGCATCGCGCTGATGGGCTCCTGGGGAATCCTCCCGCCGCTATTGGCTATCGTCGGTTTGATTATTCTGATAATTCATTGGAAACGTCTCCCCAGTGCCCTTTGGGAGATCACCCTCGCCTACGCCTGCGTGGCGGCCGTATTCCTGGTCATCTTCTGCGGTCTCTTTAATTGGAGTCCCAATAAATTCCGCTACTTTCTGGCGTTCACGCCGCCGGTGTTCCTGCTGGTCGGGCTGGTGTTCCAGCGCCTATCCACGAAGACCAGCAGCCTCGTCCTCCTTGTGCTCAGCGGCCTACTGATCGCATCGTTTGGCAAACATATCACCGGGGGCTATTTCACCGGGTTGAACGCCTTGAGCCGGCCATACGCCACATCCGTAGGGCTCACCATATTGCAGCACCAGCGCATGCTCGAGAGCGAGATTCCGCCCAGCGGTGCCCGGGTCGCCGTCAGCCTGCCTTATTACGCACCACTGTGCACATTTTACCGCACGGGTTTGCCGATCCACACAACCCTCATCCCCGAGGAAAAGCTGGACGCATTCAGTTCCGCTGAGGCGTTCTTGAAAACCCAACCCTTCGATGTGCTCATTACCAAGCTTGGCCGCTTTGAAAACAGTCCGGGCCGTGTCCACGGGCGAGCTTCCAATCGCTTAACCGGGGGACACGAAAAGTTCAATTTCGTCTCCTACCAGCTCCCTATTGAAGGCGCGGAAACGGTGGGCTTCGTTCGCGAACGAACGGTCGGCATGACGCCGAAGAAAGAGATGTACGTTTTTGATTTTCACGTTACACCGACCACGGGCGAGCCGATCAAAGTCCTGCTAACCAATCCAGGCAACACTCCGCGGCAGGTGCGAATTTCTGTGCCACACGCACAAATCGGTGACGAGCGAACCGTCCTCCAGGGGAAACCAGTTGGCTTGCTGATACCCGCTGCGGAAGAAAGCTTCTTGATTCAGATGCTCGTACCGGGCGATTATTCCGGTCCCAATGGATCCATTGAACCAATCGACGTCCAATTCCCCAACCTGAACGATGTCCTGTAAACTCCAATGCTGGCGCGGAGCCGTTTACCCGTCGTATTTACCACGATGAAGCCGGGTTCGTTAAAGCGCATGTTCCGTCTGGTGCTGGCCTCCAGTGGCAGCTTCCTGCTCAACGTGGGGATGACCTACCTGCTCGTCTCATGGGCACAGCTCTTCGCCCCGGTGGCCTACGCAATCACGTTGACGACGGTCTTCTTCGTCAACTTCACCTCGATGCGTTACTACGTTTACGGGGACCGCAAAGCCAGCGCCAAGCTGCAACGACAATTGCGCCGCTGCCTGATCGTAGCCGTTGTCTCGCGCTTGGCCGAATGGGTGACCTTCACGGTCGCGGTGGAGTCTTTCGGGGTCAACTACCTCGTCGCAGTTGTCGCGGTGAACGTCGTCTCCTCGCTCGCAAAATTCGTTCTCTACGAAAAGTGGGTGTTTGCGAATCCGCCCGAGGTTTCAACCGCAACTTAGTATATCTGCCTTCAACAGAGCAAACCTGCTAAACCATCGCGACTATGGCCATAAGCAAAAAGTCACTATTCAGAGTTTGGCAGTACCTCATACTGCTAACTTTACTAGTGGCGGGCTGCATCTATTTCGCGAACAACCGTGAGCAGCTCGCACAACTAAAGGATGCAGACTGGAGACTTGCGATCCCGCTGGTTATTTTAAGTGCGATTGCCAATGTTTCAGCTGCATTAGGCTATAGCGCCCTTATGCGCAGTGCTACACAAACGCTCTCACGCTGGCTGGTGGTTAAGCACTTTATTATCGGACGCGCACTAACCTTAGTCGCACCGCAAGGTGGCACCGCCTATCGAGCAGTAGCATTCAACACTCACGCCAATCTATCTTACGGCAAATACGCGGTTACTATGATTGCGTTTCTGTGGATCGAAATGCTCATTATTTCGGCTCTACTACTAATTTGTCTGATGGCAACAGGGCAAGTCATGCACAACGCAAGTCTATCAATCGCTAGCTTGCTCTTTTTCATTCTGTGCTTGTTTGCCAAGCCTGCCATGCAACTCGCGGCGAATATCATTCGCAAATCCAGTCGAATACCGACAAGACTAGGGATTAAACTCTCGAACGCTGTCGAAAGCCTGCATTCACTCGTAAGCAATCCCCGTACAATCGTAGAAATGACATTCTACGCAGTTATCAATGCGATGGTACATGCATCCAGGTTAATTATTGCATTCACAATGTTTGGAAATTCACTATATTTTTGGCATGCACTGGTAATCATTTTAGGCTTCAAAGCAGTAAACACATTCTCCATCACTCCTGGAAACTTAGGGATACTCGAAGTGATGGCTGCAATGTCTGCGTCTATGTTGGGCGTTC
>JBNNDZ010000409.1:0-2844 GCA_050285865.1 Puniceicoccales bacterium | reverse complement strand
AGTGACTACTTCGACGAAAAGGCGTCTCCGGAAAACCCGCGCTGGTGCCTGGTCACCGTAAAGTTTGTGGAAGAATTCCCGCGCACGGTTTCACTGGACGAAATCAAGTCCGACCCCAAGCTCTCCGACATGCGCGTGGCTCAGCGAGGCAACCGACTTTCCATCACTCCGGCAACCAAGGCCGAGTTTGAGCACATCTGTAAGCTAGCAAAAAAGCGTAGTTAGGCCGTTTCAACCTTCTTGGCTGGCTGCCGTCGACTCAGCCTTATCCGCTTCGGCGGCAGCTTTCTTTGCCAATTGTTCGCGGTTGATCTTTAACAGATCTTCCGCCGCAGCGCGGGCAAATTGGGCCAGCGTATCGCTGAGCGCAGCCACAGCCTTGCTGTCATCCAAGTTTCCTCCGGCCGAATCGACAAAAACTGCCTCACGCACCAGAAGGGTTTCCTTATTGCGGTCATCAGCAATGCGATAGATTACCGAAAGCTCAGCAACGCCATCCGTGCCGGCCGCAAAATCGGTCACCACGGCCTCCAGCGTAAGGTTACGCGGGTATGGTTGCATCCAGGGAAACGCTGCGACACGGCCAGCACCAAGGAGCTCAGTCAAATTTTGGCGAACCACCCGGGTGATGCCGTCACTAATAGGCTCACCCCAACGATTGAACTCGCTGAAACGGATCTCGTTCACACCGAGGCGATAGGTGATCTGAGGACGATCGATGAAGGACGGAATCCGAATCTGCGCAACGCCGACATTCGGTGGATTGTCCTGCGCTTGAGGTAGCGGCTGAGTGGTTTGCGGCAATGCGCTGAGCACATAGAAGCGCGAGGGGGTCGATTGCTTACCTACGCTGCAACCGGACAACAGGGCAAAGCCCATCAACAGGCCTGCGAAACTCAAAATTTGGAGTGGCGTCTTCATGTCTGCTATTCTTCCTGCTTGCCGGTTAACAATGCGTTCGGATTACGCTCAAGGTAATCAGCGAGCACGCGCATGGATCGCGCAGCACCGGCCAGTTCGGAAAGTGCATTGGTGAGCTCATAACGTAACGGCGAATCCGGAGCGACCATGTTGTCGGCATTGTCCGCCAGCCCACTGATACTATTCAAAGTCTCACGGGCCTGATCGAGTGTCACCTGTAAGTCCGCAACCAGTGCGGCAAAATCGCTATCGAGCGTGCCAATGAGCCCCTGCAAGTCCGTGAGGGTTTTGTCCAGATTAGCAAACGACTTTTGTAGGTCTTCGTTGCGGGCAAGTTCCTCAATGGACTTCAATGTTGCGATGGCCTGATCATTCAAGCCCTTGAAATCGACTTCGCCGACGCCCTTATCGAGCTTGTCCAGGGTGCTGTTCAGCTTGCGGCCCATGGCTGCGAAATCTATTTGCGAAATGGAATTCAGCGTCTTCGATACTTTTTTGATGATTTCCGTCAACCCGGACTGTAGCGTCGGGATCTCTAAATATTCCAGGTTGCCATCAACATCCTCAACCTGGTGCAAGACCGGTGGCGGAGCGTTGGGCACGTAATTCAATTCAACAAACAGCAGACCGGTGACAAAACTCGCCTGTTGGAGAGTGCCGCGCAGGCCTTCATTGATCTGCGCCCGAAGCACCTCGGGATTACGGAGGTTAATCTTCACGCCAAGGGTTGTTTGCAAGCGTGACTGGTCGATTTCGATAATCACCGGAATCGCGGACGAGTCCTCCGACTGGTTGTAGCGGATATAAATATCCTTCACTTGGCCGATAGGCACACCCTTGAACTTGACCGGAGCGCCGGTGGCGAGGCCGTTGACTGAGTCGTCAAAATACAGCACAAACTCCGCCTTTTGTTTCAAAAAGCTACCGGAGCCGAAAATGATGATCGCAACCGTTGCGAGCACGATTGCCGACAATACGAAGCCCCCGATTAGTGCTGGATTTGCTTTCTTGCTCATAGACAACTGGCTGCGAAACTACGGTAAATCATTCAATTGGCAAAGTTTTTCCCCGGCATTACCCAATATTTGCAGCGGAGGCAGAATCCTGGTTCTCAGCGTTCTCGCCACGCTGCAGGAAAGTGCGGACTGTTTCGTGCTCGCTGTGGTCGCGCATCTTAACCGGATTGTCCACTTCGAGCTGATAACGAGTGTTCGCATCGAGGAAGATAGCGCGGTCGGCGATGGCAAAAATACTCGCCAGTTCGTGCGTAACGACAACAAACGTCGCCCCTAGAGAATCACGAAGCTCTAAAATGAGATCGTCGAGCAAACGCGAGCTGATCGGGTCCAACCCCGCTGACGGTTCGTCGAAAAACAAGACATCCGGATCGAGTGCCATTGCCCGGGCCAAGCCAGCGCGTTTGCACATACCACCGGAAATTTCCGCTGGGTAAAAGTCTTCAAAACCGCGCAGACCCACCAGTGAAAGCTTGTAGCTGGCAACCTCGCGAATTTCTTTCGCAGAAAGGTCTGTATACTCTCCAAGCGGCAACCCGACATTTTCTGCGAGCGTCATCGAACTCCACAGGGCACCGCCCTGGTAAGTCACGCCGAAGCCCTTGAGCATGTCTTTCTTCACCTCGTCATCAGCCTTGGTGAAGTTTTTGCCATCGTAAAAAATGTCGCCCCGAGCCGGCTCTTTAATGCCAATCAGGTGCTTGAGCAGCGTGCTTTTACCGCAACCGGAACCGCCCATGATGATGAATACCTCACCCTTGCGAACCTCGAAATTGAGGTCGTTCATCACGGTAAAGCTCCCATAAGCCATATCGAGATGCTCTACGCGTATTTTTGGTTCGTCGCTTGCCATCAGGAAGCCAATTCGTCAGTTTTCCAGTTGTCAGTTAGCCAGTTACAGGAGCGC
>JBNNDZ010000408.1:0-5006 GCA_050285865.1 Puniceicoccales bacterium | reverse complement strand
ATTAGTGTGACGACCTGTTCCACGATGATTGCCACCTGAAACGGACAGCGCCAACATGAAATCCGCCCGGATGAAAACCGCTCTGATCGCGCTTGCAGCGTTCAAGTCATCGCGCGGCGGCAGCGGGCAGGAGCGCTGCGGGCTCGCCATGAAGGGAGAAGGCTGATGCCGTGCGATACGGAGGAGGTCTTTCGCCTTGCGGGGCAGCCGGACGCGGCGCGGCGGGTTTTCGCCTATCTGCTCGACGGCCTGAACGAGGATGTCGGCAAGGGGCTGACCACCGCCTCGGTCTACGATCTGCCGCAAATGCGTTCGCGCCGGGTGTTTTCCGAAAACATCGAGGCTTATGAGCCCGGCGGCTTCAAGCCGCTTGAGAAAAACCGCTATTTCGACACAGTGATCGCCGGCAACCGGCATTTCAGCACCACCAGCGTCGTTGAATGTTGCCAGCACTTCCTGCAGCGCGGTTTGGAAGTTGGTTCCTTCACCTGCGCCCTCTGCGCCCGAGGTGATCTCCACCAGTGCGTCGATCACGTCGCTGACTCCGTTTCCATTGAGATCTTGCGCTGGTGGCACAAATGTCGCCGAGCCGCTGCCGGGTAACAGATCAAGGGTAACGCCACGATTACCAAAAACCACAACTGCCACCTGTGCGCTTTGTCCGAGGTCACTCAGTGCAAGGATCTGGTGAAAGGTAACCAGCGAGGCGATTTCCGCATCAAGGATTGTGTTGGGAATACCGTCGTTGTTGATGTCGCCCACCGGTGCGCCTTCGAAAGCGCTTTCAGTGCTGCCGGAAACGTCGATGCAGTATACAATGGACGGGGTGTCACCTTCGATGATCTCGATGTCGAAGACGCCATTTTCATTGGCATCGAGGAAGGTGAGGCCTGCGATGTCGCCGGGAGCGAAGGGGTTGTTGACGTAAACCGTATCATGGCTTTGTCCTGCGGGGATCAGCCCGATCGACGCTTTGGGCTGGCCGTACTCATACCAGGTCAGGATGTCGCCGTTTTTCGAGATGTGAATGCCAGCCAATGCCTGGCTGGGGACGCTTTTCTTGCTGACCATGGCGATGCGGCGTACGACTTCACCGCTTTGCAAATCGAGTGCGACCATGGACGGTTCTACGGTGGAGGGGTAGAGGAGGTATCCCGTGTGCGGGTCAATAATGCCGTCGTGAAAGCGACCATCCTCTGCGGTGAAGGCGAAGACGATCTCTCCGTTCTCCCAATCCCGTAATTCCAATACAGCGACGGTGTAATCTTCGTTGCTGCGTGCGATCAGGAAACAATCCACGCCACCGACCTCTACGGTGTAAAGACCGGTGAAGGTATTACCCTGATAATAGCTGTATCCGACGATGCGGTCATAACGGGTGTCGAGGAGGATGCCGGCTCCGAGTTGTCTGGTTTCCAGATCGTAGAGCGTATATTGAGTGGTGTCGCTGGACATGCCCGTGTCGCGGAGTGGCAGCAGTGCATGCTCCCCATTGGCGCTGAATCCATACGCGCGATCAATGTCATCATACCAAATGCCGGGCGAGGGAATGTCGTCTACTAATGCCATGTCAGGAAGGCTGTAAATGCGAAATCCGCCGCCTCCTTCATTGAAGCGGTAGTGCACGAGTGCGTGTTCCCCATCGACGCTGCCGATGACGCGGCTGGTAAATCTCAGTCCGCCCGGCCAACTGGTGGTATACTGTGCGCCCGTATCCAGATCGTTCAGGAAGATCTCGCCATTGAAGGTTCGATACCATAAATCCGGCCCGTAAAAATCGGTGTCGGTTGGCGGTTGGAGTGAGTTAACCGGGTCCTTTGCCACGACAGGATTGTTGGGCGTTACTTCGCCAACGGGGACGAAAATTGCGGTGAGGTTCAAATCGCTGTTTACCCGAATTTTGAGCGGATTTTCGCGGCTAAGCAAATCGCCGGTCCAGCCTTCAAATGCAAAGCCTGCTTCCGGGGTGGCGGTTAGCGTGATGGCCTCACCCGGGGAAAACATGCCTCCGGGCGAAACGCTGCCCATGGCTTCGTCCACACTTACCACGACAATTTCAAAGCCGGAAATGACTTCCATTGCGTCCGTGAAACTTATCTTCGGATAATTTACCGGCAGTTCCGCACCGATGTCAGTGCTTGGTGGTTGATTGGCTACGGTTTTGAGGGCAGTGCCCATAGCCAAGACAGGCAGGCAGAGTAGAGCATGGCGATAGTTCATGATGCTAGGATGCGTGAAGGTGGGAGTTTATGTCATTCAACCATAAATAAACCCAGGAAACAACGTGAAAGACCTCAAATATAGGAGTGTAAGTTACTGATGCCTGGTAATCCGCATGCTATGTGTTTCGGGTGCTGGTATGCTTCATCGGTCGAGCTGCCACGGGACTCGCATGCTCTATCATATGGCAAGCTGAATGTCCGTTGACCCTAGCGCGGGGTAAGCCGGAAGCGGAATGAAGCATTTCGTCTGGCAAGAAGACTACGGCGCATTTTCGGTCAGTCCTTTGAACCTGGGTGCGATTCAATTATACATCGAGAATCAGGAAGAGCACCATCGGAATATATCTTTCCGCGAAGAGTTGGTTGAGTTTTTGGAGCGGTCTGGCGTAGCGTATGATTCGCGATACTTGGATTGATGGAGGCCGATGGGCCTTTTCATCCACGCGCGGTTTTGGCCAGCCAACTGGTGGCGAAGCAACCCGTGGCCACGAGAACGATGCTGGCACCGGAACTGAGGTCGTAGTGGTAGGAAATGAGCAAACCGGCCGCTACGCTCAGGATGGCCATCAGCGCCGCGATGACCATTGCCGATACAATGGAACGCGCCCAGAGCAGGGCTGCGGCGGCCGGTGTGATGAGCAGCGCGGTCGCCATAAGGGCACCGACGACGCGCACGGCACTGACTACGCTGAGCGCCGTTAAAATCAGGATCAATGTGCGCAGGCGATTGGGGCGTGCGCCGATCACGCGTGCGTATTCCGGGTCGATGGAAGACAGCTCCAGCTCCTTGTTGACCAAGATGACGGCTACCAAAACAATGACGCCCGCAATGGCGGCCAAGGTGATATCTGCTGGGGCAACGCCGAGCACACTGCCGAACAGCAGGGCATTGAAATCACGGAAGGAATCCACCCGCGCCATCATCACAACGCCCAGGGCAAACATGCCGGAAAGGATGACACCGATGGCGGCGTCTTCGCCGACTTCGCGTCGCCGGGCCAGCCAGCCCACGCCAAATGCCGTTGCCATTGCCGCACCGAGTGCGCCCCAGAAAATATCCACCCCGCGCAGGAAGGCGAAGACCATGCCGGGCAACACCGTGTGCGACAATGCGCCGCCAAAAAATGACATTCGCCGCTGCACGATGTAAACGCCGATGACTGCGCAGTTGATGCCGGCCAGCGAACCGGCGATCAGCGCGCGCTGCATGAAGGCGGCTTCGAAAGGCTCGGTTAGCCACTCGATCACGGGGCGGCCTCCTCCGTGACTTGTCCGTCGAGAACGCGGAATTGCGAGTCGAAAAAGCCCGGGCCGAATTCCAATTCGTGAGTGGCGGTGACGATGGTTTTGCCTTCGCCTTTAAGGCGGGCCAGCGCCTCGAGGATCAGTTTGCGATTCTCGGCATCGACGGCGTTGAGCGGTTCATCGAGCAGGAGTAATTCAGCACCGTGCAGGAGGGTGCGGGCGAGGAGGAGTCGTTGTTGCTGGCCACCGGAAAGCTCATTGATACGGCGATCGGCGAGGGCGGCTAATTGCAGTCGCTCCAGCATGCGGGCAGCGGCCTCACGCTGAGCTTTTCGGGGCCGGGCAAACCAGCCCAAGTGAATGTAGCTGCCGGTTAAAACAAAGCGGCGGACGTTGATCGGGAAGTTCCAATCGATCTCGCGGTGCTGCGGTAAATAGGCAACTTGGTGATGGCATTGCCCCACGCCGTGACCGAGCACGCGCATGGTTCCGGATTCAGTGGGCAGCAGGCCGGCAATGCTTTTGAGCAGCGTGGACTTGCCCGCACCGTTGCCGCCCACGAGCGCCACGCAGCGTCCCCGCGGCAAGGCAAAGTTTACACCGTGTAAAACCGGTTCGCCACCGGGGTAGCCCAAGGCGACGTTTTCCAGTTCCAATGCCGGACCATCGTGGACGTGATGGCCGCCACAGGTGGCGTGATAGCGGAGAAAGTTCACGGTGCTGGTGGTAGTGCCTTTGGCCCGCAAATGCAAATTCGCAAAAGCACACTTTTTAGCCGCATGCCTTTGAGAGGGCGATTACGTGCCCTTTCGTGCGATGCGAACCATGGACAGCTATCGCAGGGCAGTGGTGATGGTACCTACGTTGGCGCGCATCATGGACAAGTAATCGGGCGCGGGGCCATCGGCAGGGGTGAGGTTGCCCGTGTAAAGTATGGATGGTTTGGGCAGGCCGGCTTCACGGGCAAGCTGCTCGGCGAGGCGCGGGTTGGCGGTCGCGTCGATGAAGATTGCCGGTGCGTCCTGGGCCTGAATCAGGGCAATGAGTTCCGTAAATTGCCGGGCGGAAGGGTCGGCAGTTTCCGTGGTGGCTGAGCCGAGAATACTGGCGGGGGTGAAGTAGCCATAGCGACGCCCAAAGTAGCGGAGGTTGTCGTGGTGGTTGATAAGGATGCGGCGCTCGACGGGGATTAGCGCGAGTTGTTCTTTGGCCCAGTGGTCGACTTCGAGCAGGGCTTCGAGATAGGTTTCGCGGCGTCGGTTGAAGTATGTCGTGTATTCCGGGGCTGCCTCGTTGAGGGCCGTGTTGATCGCCAGGACCATTTGCAGGGCAAGTTGCGGGTCGAGCCAGACATGCGGGTCGACACCGTGGTCGTGACAGTGCTCATGGTGGTGGTCGTGATGGCTTTCGGGCATCATTGCAGCCATGGCGGACCAAATCTCATTTTCGGCCAGGGCGTCTTCCCGGCAGCATGGTGGTTCGCTGGCTGCATTGGGATGGAGCGCGGGAATATCGTTCCAGTAAGCTTCACCGGGTTCC
>JBNNDZ010000407.1:0-5506 GCA_050285865.1 Puniceicoccales bacterium | reverse complement strand
CATCGCGCAACGCGGCAAGCGTTTTCAGGTGGCGAATCTCGATCATACCCACTATCAGGTCCTTCGGAGTGCGGATAACAGCCAGTATAGTACTGAATGTCAAAATCTGGCGAATGCGGCAGTGGGAAGGCCCGACCGTTTGATGGACGCCGCCGGTTACGCCCGGATCGGCCTCGTCGAAGAAAAGGTCGACCTGCACTACAACGACGTTCCCGCCCTGCTTCAGGGTGCACCGCAGGACGACAAGCTCCCGCAGTGGAAAGAAATCGTCGCCCGGAAAGAATTTTCCATCACGCTGAACCTGAACCTCGGTTCCGCCCAGTTCGACCTGCTCTCAACAGACTTGTCGACGGGCTACGTTGACTTTAACAAATCTGAATAACTTTACCTGACATGTCCGCACAACCTGCTACCGCCGACATCGATAACATCGACATCACCACCAAAGCCAAGGTCCTCCTCGAAGCCCTGCCCTACATCCAGCGCTTCCGCGGGTCCACCTTCGTCATCAAGTATGGTGGCAGCTTCATGGACGACCCCGATCCGGAGGTCCGCATCCGCGTGGCCACCGACATCGTATTCCTCGCCGCCGTCGGCGTGAAGGTGGTCGTCGTCCACGGTGGCGGCAAAGCCATTTCGCGCGGCATGGCCGAAGCGGGCCTCGAGCCGGTCTTCACCAACGGCCTGCGCGTAACCGATGAGGCCGCGATCAAAATCGTCGAAAACGTCCTCAACACCAAGATCAACCTCGATATCTGCGAGCTGATCCAGCAGAAGCGCGGACGCCCCCTCGGCGTGACGGGAAACAGCGTATTCGTCTGCGAGAAAATGGAATCTTACGACGACGAGGGCAACCCGATCGACCTCGGTTACGTGGGCTCCATCAAAATCGTGAAGGCCAAACTGATTAAAAAGGCCCTGACCGACGGCTACACGCCGATTATTTCCCCCGTCGCCCGCGACGAAAACGACCAGCCTTACAACACCAATGCCGACGTCGCCGCGGCCGCGGTCGCCGGAGCCTTGCGTGCGCGCCGCCTCGTCTATCTTTCCGACGTCCCCGGCCTGCTCGCTGATCCGTCCGATCCCAGCTCGCTGATCTCCACGCTGCATGTGGACGAGGTCGCCAAGCTCAAGGAAAACGGCACCATCGGCAAGGGCATGATCCCCAAGGTCGACAGCGCCGTCCGCGCACTGAACAACGGCGTGCACCGCGTCCACTTTGTCGACGGTCGGCAGCCACACAGCGTCTTGCTGGAAATCTTCACCGACCGGGGCATTGGCACGGAAATCGTTAACCGGTAACGACCCACTTTTTCAATGAGCACCGCAACCGCCAATCGCTACGACCAATTTGTTTTAGGCAATTATGGCCCGCCCAGCTGCACTCTCGTGCGGGGCGAAGGCCTCTACGTGTACGACGACGCCAACCGCCGCCTGCTGGACTTCGGTTCCGGCATTGCCGTGAGCGCAATCGGCCACTGCCACCCCACCTGGGTCGAAGCGATCCAGAAACAAGCCGCCCTGCTCGGCCACATCAGCAACCTCTACGCCCACGAGGGCCAGGGACAGCTCGCTGAAAGGCTCGTTGAAAAGGCCGGCCCGGGCAAAGTCTTTTTTTGCAACAGCGGCGCCGAGGCCAACGAAGGCCTCATCAAGCTCGCCCGCTTGCATGGACGTGCCCAATCCGACGGCAAAGAAGGCGTCCGCTACAAGGTCATCACTGCGGAAAATGGTTTCCACGGCCGGCTTTTCGGCTGCATGGGTGCCACGCCGCAGGAGAAAATCCAGGGCGGCTTCCGGCCCATGCTCGACGGCTTTGCCCACGGCAAGCTCAACGACCTCGTCAGCTTCCGGGATAAGATCGACGACCAAACCGCCGCCATCATGGTCGAAACCATCCAGGGCGAAGGCGGTATCAATCCCTGCACGGCAGACTTCCTCCACGGCCTGCGCGCGCTTTGCGACGAGCACGAACTGTTGCTCATCATCGACGAAGTCCAATGCGGCATTGGGCGCACGGGAAAGTTTTTCGCCTACGAAGAAGCGGGCGTCAAACCGGACGCAATCGGCATGGCCAAAGGCCTCGGCGGCGGCTTCCCCATCGGCGCCTTCTGGATCGCCGACAAATACGCGTCGCTCTTCACGCCGGGCTCGCACGGCACGACATTCGGCGGCGGCCCCCTCGCCTGCGCGGCAGCACTCGCCACGCTGGATGTCATTGAAGAAGAAGATCTTCTGGGCAATGTCCAACGTAATTCCGAGCCCTGGATCGCCCGGCTGCAAACGCTGCTGCGCTCCTTCCCGCACCTCGTCAATGAAGTGCGCGGGCGGGGCTACATGGTTGGCATCGCATTGAGCACCGACCCACGGCCCATCGTCGCCAAACTCCGCGACGCGGGCCTGATCGCCGTTCCCGCAGGCGGCAATGTCCTACGTTTACTTCCTCCCCTCATCGCCGCCGAAGCAGACCTGCAGGCCGCGACCGACATCATATTTCAGGTCTTTAGCGACCTGTAAGCTACCCCTTTCGCCATGAAGCATTTTCTCAAAGTCACGGACTTAACCGTCGATGAAATCGGCGAGGTCTTCGCGCTGGCCGCCGAATACAAGGCCAACCGCACCGCAACGCCCAAGGAACTCGCAGGCGAGAGCTGGGGCATGCTGTTTTATAAAAACAGCACGCGGACCCGTGTTTCGTTCGAGGTCGGCCTCGTCGAACTCGGCGCACACCCGGTCATCCTGAACTCGCAGTCGACCCAGATTTCGCGCGGAGAAAGCACCTCCGACACCGCCAAGGTCCTCTCGCGCTACCTGCACGGCCTCATCATCCGCTGCTACGACCACGCCGTGCTGGAGGAATTTGCCTCGGCGGGCAGTGTGCCGATCGTCAATGCACTCTCGGACTACGCCCACCCGTGCCAGATCCTCGCCGACGCCTTTACCCTCGCCGAACGCTGGGCCAAGGACGGCGACCACCTGGGCGCACTCAAGGGGCGCAAGCTCGCCTTCCTCGGCGACACCAATTGCAACATGGCCAACTCCTGGCTCCTTGCCGGGGCGCACCTGGGCATCGACATCGCCCTGGGCGGACCAGACTCCCTCGCCCCCGGCCCGGAAGTCCGTGTAGACCTCAAAAAACTCGGCAAGGACGTCGATTCGCAATTCTTTACCGACCCCAATGCCGCCGCACAGGACGCCGACGTCGTCTACACCGACGTGTGGGTCAGCATGGGTGCCGAAGCCAATGCCGCCGACCGCCTCAAGTCACTCCGCCCCTATCAGGTCAACGATTCCATCATGGCCCAGGCCAAGGACGACGCCTACTTCCTGCATTGCCTCCCCGCCCACCTCGGCGAGGAAGTCACGGAAGAAGTCTACAACGGCCCACAGTCCATTGTATTCGACCAGGCCGAAAACCGCCTCCACGTCCAAAAGGCCATCTTGGCAGTGCTGGCGAAGGGGCGTTAAGTTGACCGGGCGCCATAGCCCAATACCGTCTCTTTTCAGCGATAACTCTAGTGCCCGCCTCCATACTTCAAGTTTCCTGCTTGGCACCTTTAAAATTCTGAATTTTGACAATCACTGCAACCAAGCATGGAGCGCTCAAAACCCCAAACATACAGAGCGCTTTGCCAACTTGGTGATTCCCACCAGCAATCATCCGAAGCCCAAACACAAAGAAAACACTCAGCCAAGAGCATCCGATGAGTGCGAGGCCAAGTGTTGGCAGCAATCTGAAATCTTTTTTTTCACCCGCTTTACCAGAGAGCCAAAAAATAGACCACAGGAGTAGCGTGCTTGCTACGATGAATCCAGAAACGCCGATGATAATCATTCTTGCAATTCCCCCTACTACATAAAAATACCCAAACCACTCACATAGAAAACTTACGCAACACCTACCCCTTAAAAACAATCAAATCTTCAAACTGCAAGAACCGAGGGTTCGCATTTGGTTGGTCTCCGTATTGTTGCTTCGCTAAAAAAGCAACTCCACTTTGAAGCAGGTTGGCCCGCCATCTATCGCGATGCTCTGAGAGGCTTTTCATGTGGATTCGGCATTTCCCGAGAATTACTCACAAAACGATTATTAAAGACATCACCCAGACTTTCAATCCCCGAATCAGATGTCTCCTTTTTGCTTGCCACTTACCCGGCGGTTCGCCTGCCTTAACCCCTTGCAATGAAACTGACTTTTGAGAACAAAATTGCGCTCGTGACGGGCGCGGGACGCGGCATCGGCAAGGCCATCGCCGAAGAACTCGCCGAGCAAGGCGTCCACGTGATTTGTGTCAGCAAGAGCGAGAGCTCATGCGGTGCCGCCGCGGAAGCCATCCGCGCCAATGGCGGCTCAGCCGAAGCGCTCGCGGTCGACGTGGGTGACGCATCGGCCGTCGCCGAGGCTTGCGAAGCTCTGCTGAAAAAGCACGAAAACATCGACATCCTCGTCAACAACGCGGGCATCACCAAGGACATGCTCCTGCTCCGCATGACCGATGAGGACTGGAACGCCGTCATCAACACCAACCTTTCGTCCTGCTTCTACTGGACCAAGGGCCTGCTGCGCCCGATGACGCGCAAGCGCTGGGGCCGCGTGATCAACATCACCTCGGTGGTGGGCATCATGGGCAACCCCGGCCAGGCCAACTACGCCGCCGCCAAGGCTGGCATGATCGGTTTCAGCAAGGCAACTGCCCGCGAAGTGGCCTCCCGCAGCATCACGGTCAACGCCGTGGCACCAGGATTCATCGAGACGGACATGACCAACGAGCTCAGCGACACCGTGAAGCAGGAAGCCACGAAAATGATCCCGCTCAAGCGCTTTGGCCAAGCTCAGGAAATTGCGAAAATGTGCGCCTATCTCGCCAGCGAAGAAGCCGGTTACATCACCGGACAAACTTTTTCGGTTGACGGCGGCATGGCGATGTAAAGAACTTCACCGTTTAATTCATACACCTCCCGTAAAATGTCGGATAAAAGCATCGAAGATCGCGTAAAAGAAATCATCGTCAACCAGCTCAACGTAAATGAAGAGCAGGTGACCCCCGAAGCGTCCTTCCTGGACGACCTCGGTGCCGACTCGCTCGACACCGTCGAGCTGGTTATGGCCTTCGAAGAAGAGTTTAAGGATGAGATTCAGGGCGAAATCCCCGAATCGGACGCCGAGAAGCTCCAGACCGTCGGCGACGTCGTTGCCTACATCAAGGAAAAGGCCGGGAAGTAACCCGTTTTTTCGCGGGCGGTTCATCATGGCCGCCCGCATTTTTCATTTATGAGCGAAACCAAGCGCAAAGTCGTCGTCACCGGAATCGGCGTAGTCCACGCCCTGGGCAATACGACGGCGGACTTTTGGGACGGCATCGTCAACGGCCGCAGCGGCATCCGTGGCGTCACCCTGTTTGACCCAACGGAATACTCCTGCAAAATCGGTGCAGAAGTCATCGATTACGATCCCGCGCCGTATTTCAACGACGGCAAGGACATCAAGCGCAACGACCGTTAC
>JBNNDZ010000406.1:0-4076 GCA_050285865.1 Puniceicoccales bacterium | reverse complement strand
ACCTCCTCCACCGGCTGGACCGCTGCCGATTCCGCCGTATACTATGGCCTTCCGCGCTGGGGCCAGGGACACTTTTCCGCCGATGACGACGGATTCCTTTGCGTGAGCCCGTTGGGCGAGGAAGGCCCGTCGATCCGCATTGCGGATGTCGTGGCCGAGGCCGAGGCCGAACACGGCCTGAAGCCCCCACTGACTATCCGTGTGCAGGACTTGCTCCGCCGCCGCGTGGAAATGCTCAACGAGGCATTCCGTCGTGCGATTGAGCAGGAGGGATACACCGGCGTTTACCGCGGCGTATTCCCGATTAAGGTAAACCAGCTCCGTGAAGTGGTGGAGGAAATTTTGGATGCCGGGCGCTCCTATGATTTTGGCCTCGAAGCCGGCAGCAAGCCCGAGCTCCTCATTGCGCTCTCCCAACTCGATCGTAAGGGTGACCTGCTCGTTTGTAACGGCTACAAGGATGAAGATTACATTCGTGCGGCGCTGCTGGGCGTGCGTTTGGGCCGCGAGGTGATTCTCGTGGTGGAACAATTTTCCGAGGTTGAGTCGATTATTCAGGTGTCCAAGGAAATGGGCGTCCTGCCAAACATCGGTTTCCGCGTAAAGCTCTCCGCGCGCGGTGAGGGCAAGTGGGCGACCTCCACCGGGGATAACGCGAAGTTTGGCCTGACTGCTGCCGAGATCGTTGCCGCTGTGAAGAAGCTCAAGCGCGCCAAGATGACGGAGTGCGTCAAGCTGGTGCACTTCCACATTGGCTCGCAGGTACCGAATATTTTAACGATCAAAAAGGCTGTCGCTGAAGCCGCGCGGTTCTATTGCGAACTGCATAAAATGGGGCTGCCGCTGGAATACCTCGACGTAGGTGGTGGACTGGGCATCGACTACGACGGCAGCCGTTCGAACTTTGAAAGCTCGATGAACTATTCCATGGGCGAGTATGCCCGTGACGTGGTGTTCAACATCAAGAGCGTTTGCGAAGTGGCTGATGTTCCCGTGCCGAATATCATTTCGGAAAGCGGCCGGGCGCTCGTTGCGCCACACTCCATCCTCGTTGTCGAGGCCGTGGACCGCATTGCAAAGATTCCGGAAAGCGACGACAAGAAGCCGACCAAGTCCAAGAAGCATCCGCTGATTAACGACCTGCTCTATATCTTGGAGAACAAGGATAAGTATGGCGCGTTAGAACGCTTTCACGACGCCCAGCAGAAGAAGGATGAAGCCGCGAATCTCTTTTCGCTGGGCTACCTGGACTTGCCGACCCGCGCCAAGGCTGACGTGCTGTATTGGCAAATTTGCCGTGACATTCAGGACGGCCTGAACCACGAAGGCTACATCCCCGAAGACCTTGAGAACCTCGGCGCACTACTGGCCGAGCAATACGTCTGTAATTTTTCGGTCTTCCAGAGCCTGCTCGATCACTGGGCACTCGATCAACTGTTCCCCGTCGCGCCGCTGCACCGACTCCACGAGGAGCCAACCGTTGAGGCGACGCTGGTGGACATTACCTGTGACAGTGACGGCAAGATCAGCGACTTCATCGATCTGGAAGACATCCGCCACAGCATTCGCCTGCATCCGCTCAAGAAGGACCAGAATTACTACCTAGGCATTTTCCTTGTCGGTGCATATCAGGACATTATGGGCGACTTGCACAACCTCTTTGGGCGGGTGAACGAGGTCCATATCTTCCTCGAAGACGATGAAGAAGACGGCTTCTACATCGAGGAAACCATTACCGGTTTTTCGACCGACGAAGTGCTCGACTTCATTCAGTACAAAGACGCCGACCTGACCAAGGCGATGAAGAAGCAAATCGACGCTGCCACCCGCAAAGACATCGTTAAGCCACGTGAAGGCATCCGTTTGCTGAATCTCTACACGGACATGCTTAAGCAAAAGACTTACCTCGCCCCCGGTCGCAAGGTAAACCTCAGCCCAGCCAAGCCGAAAGCGAAGTAGGCGGACCGTTGGTCCGCAATTCGCTTTCGTTTTGCACAAAACCTAGTCCTACTGGGCTGGTATGAAACGGCCGTTGGCCCGTAAAAAGAATTTGCCGTGTCGCCCTCCCGGTTTCGATGAGATCCGAATTGACGCTCTTAAAGCAGCACACAAGGCCAACAGCCTGACGTTGAATTTTTAAACACCCACTCAGAGCACTTTTCCTTCACCATAGGTAACGCCTATCGAAAAGAGTTTCACTATATATTAGCCAAGCGAGTCGAGATTTGCGACAATGGGTTATCCGCAGCGCTGATACATTTTTAGACGCTGCCAAAACCACTAAAGAAAGCCCGATATGAAGCGAATGACCACCTCCGCCGGTAACCCAATTTCCGACAACCAGAATTCACTCACCGCAGGGGCGCGTGGCCCGCTGTTAATGCAGGATTATCAACTCATCGAGAAGCTCGCCCACCAGAACCGTGAACGCATTCCGGAGCGCGTGGTGCATGCTAAAGGGTGGGGCGCGTTCGGCACATTCACGGTTACACACGACATCACGAAGTACACTTGTGCGAGCATGTTTGCGAAGATCGGCAAGCAGACCGAGATGGTCAGCCGTTTTTCCACTGTTGCCGGCGAGATGGGCGCGGCGGATGCCGAGCGTGACGTACGCGGCTTTGCCCTGAAATTCTACACCGATGAAGGCAACTGGGATTTGGTCGGTAACAACACGCCGGTTTTCTTTGTCCGCGATCCCTACAAATTTCCGGACTTCATTCACACGCAAAAGCGTCACCCTAAGACAAACCTGCGCTCCGCGACCGCAATGTGGGATTTCTGGAGTCTTTCGCCGGAGAGCCTGCACCAAGTTACCATTTTGATGAGCGACCGCGGCATCCCGACGGACCCAATGCATATGAATGGCTACGGCTCGCACACCTTCAGCTTCTGGAACAAGGAAGGTGAGCGCTTCTGGGTGAAATTCCATTTTAAGACCAAGCAAGGTCACAAGCACTTCACGAACGAGCAGGCCGAGGAACTCATCGGCAAGACCCGTGAGTCTTACCAAGAGGCCTTGTTCGAGGCGATTGAGAATGGCGATTTTCCCAAGTGGACGCTTTTTGTGCAGATTATGCCGGAGACCGATGCGGAAAAGACTCCGTATAACCCGTTTGACCTCACCAAAGTTTGGCCGCATGGCGACTATCCGTTGATCGAGGTTGGTGAGTTGGAGCTGAATCGCAACGCGCAGAATTATTTCACCGAAATCGAGATGGCGGCTTACTCGCCGTCGAATGTCGTGCCGGGTATCAGTTGGTCGCCGGATAAGATGTTGCAGGCACGCGTCTTCTCCTACGCCGACGCACACCGCTACCGCCTGGGCACTCACTATGAAGCGCTCCCCGTCAACCAGCCCAAGTGTGCCGTGAATCATTACCACAAGGACGGCACGATGCGTTTCTTCGACAACTTCCACACAAACCCGGACGCCTATTACGAGCCCAACACCATGAACGGCCCGCAGGAAGATCCGTCTGTCGCGGAACCGCCGTTGCGCATCGATGGCGACGCCGATCGCTACAATCACCGCATCGGTAACGACGACTATACCCAGCCGGGCAATCTGTTCCGCATGTTCGACGACGGTCAGAAACAGCGCTTGTTCGAGAATATCGCTGGTGCCATGGCTGGCGTCCCCGAGGAAATTATCCAGCGTCAGTTGGTCCATTTCCACCGCGCTGATCCTGAATACGCCGCGGGTGTCGCCAAGGCTTTGGATATCGAAAACAAGGCCACTGCGATCAGCACTGATCCCGAACTCGAACCCAACACGGCAAAATGAGTGAGCTAACCATTACCGCCGAAGAAGAAGCTCGTTACGCGGAGCTCCAGCGCCAAGCGCTGGATTTCGCCCGCGCGGGAGACACCGAAATGCTCGCGTCGATGATCGACGCGGGCCTTCCGGTCAACCTTGCTGACGAGAAGGGGCAGAGCCTTATCATGCTCGCCAGCTATAACGGCAACCTCGACACTACCCGCATGTTGCTGGACCGGGGCGCAGAGCCTGACCAGCGCAACGAGCGCGGACAAACGCCCCTCGGCGGCGTATGCTTCAAGGGCTATCTCGACAT
>JBNNDZ010000405.1:0-5830 GCA_050285865.1 Puniceicoccales bacterium | reverse complement strand
AGATGCAGGCCAAGGTCGTCGAGGCCGAAGCCCAAGTCCCGCTCGCCCTCGCTGAAGCCCTGCGCAGCGGCAACCTCGGCGTCATGGATCACTACCGCCTGCAAAACATCCAGGCCGACACCGAAATGCGTGACTCCATCGCCAAGCCCGAAGGCGGCTCCGGCAACTCGCACCAATAATGATACGGAGGACACTAAGAACACCCGACCAGACCGAGCCAACAGAACTCTACAGGGTTCTTAGTGTCCCAAGCCGCATTTAATACAAGGTCAGAAATCTCTACGCACGCCATGGACTTCATCGATATCGTCGTTCCAATCATTGTCTTCATCGTTTGGCTGGTGGGGCAGCTTGGTGGTGCGTTGAGCAAGAAAAATCAGGACGAGGCGCAGGAAGACCAACAGCGCCCTTTCACCCCGCTCAACGACCCTTCCAATGACGACGATGCGCGCACACGCCGCATCCAGGAAGAGATTCGCCGCAAGATCGCCGAGCGCCGGGGCCAAAGCCCGGACCAGGACCAACAGCCAGCACCGCCTCCCCTTCGCCGCGAGGCACCCGCCGCGCCACCCCCGTTGCGGCGTGAACCGGCACGCGGCAACTACGACACCACCTGGGGCGAGGAATCCGCTTACTCCACCGGCGAAACGCGCCGCGACGAGAGCCCAAGCTTTGCGCCCTCAGCACCAGCCCGTGACTACGCCGCCGAACTGGAGGAGCAGCGCCGCCGCCGCGAAGAAACGGAACGCGCCGCCCAACGGGCCCGCCAACGCGTAGGCAACCAAATGCAAAGCATGCTCGGGGGCGAAATCGGCAGCCGCTCACGCCGTCGCTCATCAAGCCATAGCGGCACCGCTCTCTCCCGCCGGGTGCGTAATCAACTCACCGATCCCCGCGCCGCCCGCGAAGCCTTTGTTTACATGGAAATTCTCGGCACCCCCGTCGGCCAGCGCCATAACGGCCAGTCGCGACCAAGCTGGGAGGGCTAATGGTCGCAAGCAAAAGATGCTACGTCATCGCGGGCCCCAATGGTGCTGGTAAAACAACCTACACACGAGTCTACCCTCAGCGGTTATGGATATGTGGAACGACTGCAAAACTTGAAGACTTTGGGTTACTCACTTGTAATATTTTACCTACGCGTTTCAGATGTAAACATAGCTATTAAGAGGGTCGTTAATCGCGTTCTCGAAGGCGGTCATCATGTCCCAGAAAATGACATTCGCCGCCGATTTAAACTAGGTTGGAACAACTTCGAGAAGCATTACAAGAACCTTGCCGACGATTGGGCAATATACGATAATTCCGGTAAAGAATTCGAATTGTTAAATGCATCATGGGACGGCTAGTTGAACCAGAAGACGTGAAAAGTGCGCTACGTGAAGCTGCACGAACAGCGTGGAAGCGCGCAGCCGCGCACGGTTTAACCGTTCCCGTGGCAAAAGATGGAAAAATTATCCAGCTCGACCCCAACGAACTACTGACACAAGACGCCGCTCAAACCCAAACCGAAAAAGTATGACCCGCATCACCCTTTTCTTCTCATTCTTCCTCGCTGCGCTGAGCGCGCAGGCGGTTGACAAAATTGATAAGCAAGTCGTCGTCGACTTCCTCAATGGACGCCGGGCGGCGTATCTCTCCGGCGACCCGTCGGACTTAATTAAGACCGCCGCGACCGACATCTCGGTGACGATGATTTCGTCCGTGGTTGAAGGCCCCGGCGGCACCCGCCAGATGAAGCTGCCGCAATACGTGCCGTTCCTGAAGAAGTCTTTCGCCAACACCGAATACATGGCCTACACGTTCAAGAAGGTGAATGGCCAGTTCGCCGATGATGGCCAATCCGCCAAGGTGTATGTCGACATTCAGGAGAAAGCCCGCGTGCAAGGCCTGCCGGTTACTGCCGACAAAGCTCTCGTGTTTGCATTGGAAATTCAAAATGGCCAAGTGAAGGTCACCTCGCTCACGGAAAAAATCGAATCCGTGCAGGCCGGCGGCCAGTATGGTTCGTCACTGGTTGAGTCCTCTGCTCCCAATCAAAGCAGCGCAGGCTCCGGCCAAAGCGCAGTCAACATCGGCGGCGAGTAATAAGATCGCATTGGGAGAACCGCTGCTTAAGGCATTCGCGAAACGAATATGGTGTCAGCTAAGTTCCTGCACTTTCTGTCAGCCTGAAAGGCTGACTCAACGTAGCGAGGGGTAGATACCCCTCGTTAGATCGAATCCTTCTTCATCAAAGCCTGAAGTCTTGATCAAACAGTTGTTAACAAGCGCTTTGAGCAAGGCTTTCAGCCTTGGGTGTGAAGTATTAATCCTAGCAATGGGTTTCACCCATCGCTACGTTGACTAAGCCCCTTGGGCTTTTTTCTGCACTGAATATTGCTGACACCACACCAGAGCATTCGTGACGCCAGTGGTTTCAATTCCCAACGTCCGCCTGCTCCAGCGGCTTGGCGACTTCGCCCAAGCCTTTTGATTTAAGGTCCTGCGCAATGCTTTCCAGCACTGGGCGGATTTCCGAGACGTTTTCAAACGTGCGCGCATAATCGACCGCCAATGCGCGGTAGACCGTTTCCGGGCCGGACGTGTTGACCAGTTTCACACGATTAAGGCTCACGTTAAGCTTTAAGATGACGAGCTTGTCCGGCATGGACTGGCCCTTCTCCTCCGCCTCGGCGGATGCTTGCTTGAGGATTTGGTCCCAATTGTTTTCCGCCGTTTCAAAAAAGGCCTCCAGGTTCGAAACGCTCACCGGACCTTCGAGAAACGCCAATTCGTCGATATCAAGCGTCACTTCGCCAAGCGCGAGTTGGTCCTCGTTGGTCTGGCTGCGATCCAGGCTCACGGCAAACTCGTTGATGCGAAGGAATTCCTGATCGGGAAAATCGCTGGGGTTATCAATTTCGATGTCCGAAAAGCTGATGCGCTGCTTCGCAAAGCTAACCTCGGCATCCTGCACCGTCGTGGGGAAGCCGGTAGCCTCGGTAAAGGTCCGCTCGGCGATGTCGGGTGCCATCGTCTCCACCGCCCAAAACATCCCCACGACCAGCAAGACCGCCAGCACAACCAGCGCTCCAATGAAACTGAGGATGCATCCAATCGGTTTCGTCACGACAGAGAAAAGTCCCATAGTATAATTTACCCCGCAAATCCCTCAGTAATCAAGACCGTCGTTGCACCCTTGGCGGTGAACGAAAAGTCTTCCGCATACGGCAACAGTACCGTCTGGCTCCGGGCAACCTTATCGCCGCCCGCTTCCGTCAGTTCACCTTCGACCACGCTCAGTAAACGCGGTTGCTCGCCCCCATTCACGGTGAAGGTTCCGCCGTCAGCCAGCGGAAGCTTATGCAGATTGAAAATCTCACTTTCGACGAGCTGCTGCTCGCCAGGCTCCGGTTTGATCGTCGACGGCTCAAAGTCATCAAAGTTAATGCACTTAAGCGACTGCTCGATGTGCATTTCGCGTGGCTTGCCGTCCAGGCCCACACGCCCCCAGTCATATACACGGTAGGTCGTATCGGAATTCTGCTGAATCTCCAGTATCAGGTTCCCGCCGTCGATCGCGTGAATCCGGCCGCTGCGGACAAACATCGACTCCCCGGCCGTTACGTTGACCCGGTGCACGCATTCTTCCAGCGTGTTGTTAAGGAGCCGGTGCTCAAATTCTTCTTTCGTCGCACCCTGCTTCAGGCCGACTAGCAAACCGGAATTGGGTTCGGCGCTAGCCACATACCAGTTCTCCGTCTTCGGCTCGCCACCGAGCTCAGGTGCGATGTCCGCCGGAGGATGAACCTGCAAGCTGAGCCGCTCTTTGCAATCCAGCCATTTGACCAAGATCGGAAACGGCTGATGCGGATCCCATCCGGGCCCCATCAGGATCGCCGACTGATTTTCCAGTGCGTCACGCAAGGTCATTCCGGCAAGCTCGCCATTAGCTATCTTGCTCTGGGCTTCGGGGCGATCCACCACCTCCCACGACTCGCCATAAGGCTCGGAATCCGGGAGTGAGCGCCCCAGCTTTTGCTCCAGGCCACGGCCGCCCCAAACGCGTTGTTGATAGATCGGTTCAAAACTGAGCAGTCCCATGGTGGCAATCTTGAGCACAAGCAGCGGAGCGGTCAACATGGCGTTTGCATCGAATCTGCATTCAAGGGTTTTCGAAGCGATCACAGCAAATAGAGACCCTTGGACGCATTAAAATCGGGATTCTGAGAGCGGTCTCCGCCGGAAAGTCACTATGTTGTGGTGAAATGCCGCCGAGAAAACATTTCGTTCTCGATAAGCCAACTTCGTGGCCTTGTTATGGCTTGTTTTCGGACCACCCGCTGATATCGTATTCGCTTTGCATTATGGCCGCTAAAGCCAAAAAGAAGAAAGCTGCACCACAGAAGAAATCCTTCGCGCCTCGTGAACACTCACGCCCCCTTTGGGGTGTGCTGGTGCTGGTGCTCGGGTGCTTCCTGGGCGTGGCAATGGTGGACTTCGAACCAAGCCAATCCAGCCAGTTGGTGGCGGGTGCGGAGAGCGCACCCAACCTCGCCGGTGAGATTGGTGCCGAGACCTCTGTCCTGCTCCTGCGCATGTTCGGGGCCATTGCGTGGCTATTCCCGCCACTGATCGTCTGGATCGCGTTCCTGCTGCTGTTCAAACGCGCCCACCGCGTGCGTTTGCGTCTGTTTCTCTCTCTGGCGGTGTTCATCATGTCCTTAACAGGACTGGCAAACCTCATCGACAGTTGGGGGACTACGCCGACAGATGTTTCTCCCGGCGTCCAGGTAAAGGCCGTCAGCCCAGGCGAAGATGTCGCCTCGTCCACCAATTTCCCCCAAGGTCTTGGCGGTCTGGCAGGCCGCGCACTCTGCAACCCAAGCATCCTCGCCTACCTGGGGCCGGTTGGCAACGCACTCCTGCTCGTTGTCATTACGCTTTTCAGCGCACTGTTCCTCTTTACGGATAACATCGGCGAGTACCTTCGCCGCCGTCAGGAAGCCAAGGCTGCCCGCGATGAAGCCCGTGCCAAAGAGCAGGCAATCCGCGAAAAGGAACGCGCCCGCCTCGAGTTGGAGGCCAAACATGCCGCCGAACAGGCCAAGAAAGAAAAGGTCGAAGCCGCCAAACCGCCCTCGACCAAGAAAGCCATCCTGGCTGACGACGGCCCGAAGAACCCGCGCAAACCGCTGGCCCGCGGTCAATCAATTCTGGGTGACCCCGAACCTGCGGTAGACGATTTCATCCCCGACGCACAGCAGTTCGACATCGAGTCGGAGCAGGTCGTTGAACCACCGGCTCCTCCCGTAGAAGAAGAGGCTCCGGCACCGCCACGCCCGACGCCGACCACGACTCCCAAGCGAGATACGCCAATTGCATTTCCGGCCGGCAAGACCACGCCTCCCTTCAAGACTCCAGGCGACAAAGAAGAAGCCCCCAAGGCCCCGCGCCGCGTGGGTGGCATCACCATCGTCGAAAGCGAGAAGACCGAGAAGGCCGCCGAGAAGCGCCCTGACCGCATTGGAGATTACGTGTTCCCGCCGATGGACCTGCTTTCCGATCCGCCACAGGACAGCGGTCAAAGCGATCAGGACTACGAGGAGATGATGGGGCAGCTCGTCCAGACCCTCGAAGAATTCAACGTCAAGGTCTCCCCGGCCGAGGTCCTCACCGGCCCTGTCATCACCCGTTACGAAGTCACTCCGGCCCCTGGCGTGCGCGTGGAGAAGATTCTCAACCTCGACAAAAACATCGCACTGGGCCTCAAGGCGGACGCCGTGCGCATCATTGCGCCGGTCCCCGGCAAGGGCACCGTGGGCGTCGAAGTGCCCAGATCGGAAGA
>JBNNDZ010000404.1:0-7533 GCA_050285865.1 Puniceicoccales bacterium | reverse complement strand
GAGCGGAGCTGAAATGCGTGGGGTCGACCGCACCACTGGTGACTACATGGGCATGCTCGCCACGGTGATCAATGGCCTGGCCATTCTCGACTGCCTCGAAAAACTAGGCGTGACGGTTCGCCTGCAAAGCGCGATCCCGATGGATAAGCTGGCAGAGCCCTTTATTCTGCGTCGGGCCACACGTCACCTGGAGCGCGGCCGTGTGGTCATCTTTGCGGGCGGCACCGGCAACCCGTATTTCTCGACCGACACCACCGCCGCCCTCCGCGCGAGCGAGATCGGCGCAGACATCATCATGAAGGCCACCAAGGTGGACGGCGTATACGACAAGGACCCCGCCACCAACCCCGATGCCAAGAAATACGAGCACGTTACCTTTATCGATGCGCTTAAAGACCAGCTCGCTGTGATGGATTCGACGGCGTTCTCACTCTGCCTCGACAACGAAATGCCAATACTTGTCTTCGACATGAACGAGCAGGACAGCGTCCTGCGCGCCGTCATGGGCGAGACGATCGGCACATTGGTGAGCTAAGGAATTGTTTCGCTGATCCTTTATGTCCTGCTAATAAAGGTCAGTTTAGAAATCCGCGACCCCCGTGTACCCACCGCAATTTTCGTCGTCGCGGCATAAATTGGTAACATCCTGTTTCATTATACGTCTCTTTGGATCTGTATCGACACTACAATCCAAACATTGCTCGCACTCGGCTTTTTCTGGGGATTGAAAAAAACGGAGGATAATATACCGGCATGGTGGGGGCATGTCGCGTTGGCGAGCGCCACCTTATTTTTCTTCGGCTCCGTTCTATAACGCTCAACTCTTCTCCACGTAACTTCGTGCCTATTCGCGGACAACACTACGTCACGCCTTCGCGCTCTACTTGCGCAAGAAGATTGTACGGCCCGGAATCGGTTTGTATGGAAGTCTGTGCGATTTGGCGCTTTACAGCATTACTGGAAGCAGCAAAACACTAGCGGATGGGCGACCACAAAAATATCGATAATTCATCCATTCGTCACACGCGCCGCGTTACGGCACTGAGCATCCTACTTGTAAGCCTCGCGGCCTTTCTGACCGGTTGTGCCACGGATCACCCGCTGAATTACACGCCCAGCTCGATTATGTCGGCCACGGGGTCTGTTTCGGTTGGAGATTTTGCCTATTTGCCGGCTGAGAAGGGCGAGGTTGACGCCAACCAAATCCGTAATACCGCTATTGGCAGCGTCAAATTCGAAGACCCGATCTCCGATTACTACCGTCAGGCTGTGCTGACTGAATTACGCTTCGTCGGTATCAACATCAATAGCAACAACCATGTCTTAAGTGGTGAGGTCATGGAGTTTCTCGCCGATGACCTGGGCTACAGCATCGATTGGACCATTACCGTACGTTACATCGTCAAATCCCCACAAGGGGCCGTGCTCTACGATCAAACGAAAACAGTGGAACGCAACACGAACAAGTTCAGTAACGTTTTCACCGCGATGAATGAATCGGTAAAAATGAACATTGAAGATCTCATTAAGGATCCAGAGTTCATCCAGGCGATCAATTAGGCTCCGTTCGACAGGATTGCGCCTTGGCGCTTTACTTCACCGCGAAAGCGCATTGAACTTCACCGCTATGGAACCCGATCAAATTGTCTCTCAAGCGACCGCCGGCATGAAAAAAGCCGTCGAGCACACCCTTCACGAATTCGGCACGATCCACACCGGCAAGTCTTCTCCTGCCATGGTGGAGTCCGTCCAGGTCGAAGCCTATGGCAGCACGATGGCGCTGCGTGATGTCGCTGCGATCACCACGCCGGACGCGCGTTCTTTCAGCGTGCAACCCTTCGAAAAGTGCATCATCAAGAATGTCGAAAGCTCCCTGCTGAAGGCAAACCTTGGCTTCACGCCGAACATTATGGGCGACAAGGTTTTCTGCCCGCTGCCCGAACTTTCCAAGGAGCGCCGCAAGGAACTCGTCAAGATGTGTCACAACCTCGCCGAGCATGGCAAGGTAGGCGTGCGCGCCGCCCGCCGCGACGGCATGGACGGCATCAAGCAGGCCGAAAAGGACAAGACCATTTCCGAGGACGACCGCAAGCTCTACGAAAAGGAAATCCAGGAGCAAACCGACAAGGCCACCAAGGAAATCGATTCCCACCTGAAGTCCAAGGAAGAGGAATTGATGAAGGTCTAGTCGATTGCGGAATGCGGATTTCGGATTGCGGATTGTTCACGATACGCACCGAGATAAGTTAGTCGTAACGGAATCTCTCGACACTACGCCCATACTGCACTTTGGAAATCCGAAATCCGAAATCTGAAATCCGCAATACGGCGATTCATCGCGTCGTCGTTAAGCTGGGCACCGGCATCCTGACCTCGGATGTCGGGCGGCTGGATGCGGCGTGCCTGGAACGCATTGCTGCGCAAATTGCGGAGATGCGTCAACGCGGGCTGGAGGTGATTGTCGTCTCCTCCGGCGCGGTTGGGCTCGGCATGGGACGATTGGGGCTCAAGCAGCGCCCCACCAAACTCGCGGGTCTGCAAGCCTGCGCGGCGGTTGGCCAGAGCATCCTTACCGAAACCTGGCAGGGCGCGTTCGCCCCGCACGGCATAATCGTAGCACAGTTGCTTTTGACCCGGGACGACGTGCGCGGGCGGCGGCGGCACCTCGCCATCCGCGACATGATCGATGAACTGCTCAAGCAAGGCATCATCCCGATCATCAACGAAAACGACTGCATCAGTAAGGCCGAATTAGAGCTGCTGGGCTTCGGCGATAATGACGTGCTTTCGTCTCTGGTCACAAGCCTCGCCAAGGCCGATCTGCTAGCGATTCTATCCACCGCTCCGGGCGTCATCGACCGCGCGGGTACGGGGAAAGTTATCCCGATCATCGAGCGAATAACGCCCGAAATTGAAGCCCTCGCGGGCGGCTCGGAAAGCGTCACCGGCACCGGCGGGATGGTTACCAAACTGGAGGCAGCCCGCATCGCCACGATGTCCGGCGCAGCGGTTTTCATCGGCTACGGCAAGGAGCCGGATATCTTGTTAAATTTAGTCGATGGCCAGCCCAATGGCACTTTTTTCAAGCCAGGCGATCAAGAGCTCAACGCCCGGCACCGCTGGATTGCGCACTTTCAGGAAAGCCATGGCACGCTGCATGTCGACGCCGGTGCCGTTCGCGCCCTACGAGAAAACGGCAAAAGCCTGCTCGCCAAAGGCATCGCATCGATTACGGGCGATTTCGACGCGGGCGACGTCGTCAGTGTAGCGGATCCCGATGGCACCGTTTTCGCCCGCGGCGTCATCAGCTTCGACCTGGCGGCCCTACAGTTGCTACTGGGCAAGAGCAATGCTGACATCGCCGCCGCCCATCCCGAATTGACCCGATTCGAGATCATCCACCGCGACGAACTGGTCTTGCTCAGCTGACGTCCCCCCAATTGAATCCTCACGTTCATGAAAGCCATCCTCAAACTCATCCCGTCTGCCATCGCTGGCATAATCCTGGTAGCGCTGCTGTGGTGGCTGTTCGAGGAAATGGAAGACGCCGCGCATTTCCGCTACCGCAAGGCCATTGCCGAAGAACTCGCTCCGGAACTTTCGAAAACCGTTCAGCTCTCTGGTGACCGCGCGGCTCGGGTCGGAGTGCCGATTGAGCTGACGTTTGCTGATCTGCCAGCAGAGGATGCCGACGAAATCCTGGGCGACCTCGCCTCACTGGGCTTCCTCATAACGATGACGCCCGACGGCTCACTGGTGCCGGTGTTCGGACTCAACACGCCGGACGGGTTCAAGGTCGTGGCCATGTTCTGGGCCGACGAACGCCTGCGCCTCCTGGCCGATGGACAAGTCGTCACGGTTGAGCAGTTCACAAACGCCAACGCAATCGATCCGGAATCATCCGAGGCCGCTCGCTACCTGCGCCACGTCCGTGAAACGGCATCACGAGCGCAGTAAGTGATTCAGCCCGATTGAGGACGGGCGTCTACCGAGCAGAGTAAGCTTCCCCTACCCGGCGTAGACACGCCAGTTAATTTCCGGAAAAATGTTGTCCATTAGCTCGAGGGTCTCGAGCTCTTTGGCGTCGACGGTATCGTTGTCCAAGGCATTGGCGAGATATTGGAACCTGCTGCAGTGGTCGCGGACACGGCGCTCGGCATATTGGGCACTGGTGCCATTGCTAACGATGAACGGCCAGTCCGAGCTTTGCGCCAACACCAGTTCGCGGGCGCATTGTTTGAGTGCACGGTCGGTAAGCTTTTTGACGGACTTCTTTTCCTTGAATGATTTGGCCAACTCGCACATGCGCCAGCCGCAGGCCGTGATTTGGTCGAACATCCAATCGTTGCCACCGTTGAGCCAATACTCGAAGTGCCCCTTGTGCCCCCAGGAGGAAGTCGCCGGATAGGCCTGCTGGTGGACCGGGTTGCGGTCGAGGTATTTGCCCAATGAAATCGTTTCCAGCGAGCTCTGATCGTAGGCGGCCTTACGGAGCACGTAGTCGAGCCAGGTCGGGCCCTCAAACCACCAGTGGCCGAACAACTCGGCGTCAAACGGGGCCACAATCACCGGTGCCACGCCCATCGTCGATTCCAGATAGTCGATGTGTGAAACACGCTGGAACAGGAACTGCGCGGCATGCTGGTCCGCCTTTTTGCGGGCGGATTCCGGGTCGTAACCGGCTTTGTGGGAACCGGGCCCGGTGATGCGGTGATACTTAATGCCGGTGTCCGAACGGACGTCGCCCGGGAGGAATGGCTTCAGGTAGTCGAAGTCGAGCTCGTGTCCGATGTCGCGGTAGAACTCGCGGTAATCGCCGTCGCCCGGGAAACCTGCCTCAGCCGACCAGACTTGTTTCGTGCAGGCATGGTCACGGCCAAACGCGGCCACGCCGGAGGGCGTGAAAAGCGGTGCATGCACGCCGTAAACCGGGGCCGGGTTGGAATACTCGATGCCCGCCGACTCCGTGCAGAAGTAGCGGATGCCGTATTCGCGCAGGCGCTCGTCGAGCTTTGGGAAATACGCACATTCCGGGAGCCAGGCACCGTTGGGCGTGAAGCCCATGACGGACTCAAAATAGGCGAAGCCGTTCTCGAGCTGGCCTTCCATCGTTCCGGGAATTGCCGAAAGGTGCGGCATGAACCCGTGCGTGCCGACGCAACTGATGACCTCGAGGTTGCCGCGTTCGTGCAGGGCGCGGAAACGCTGGGAAAGGCGTCCGTCGCAGCCTTCAAAGTAGTCGAGGCAGCGCTGAAAATAGTCCCGATACCAACCCGCGAGATATTTAAAGTGCGGGTTGTCCTTGAGGCGATCGTGCTCCTGTTCGCACAGGCTGATCAACACTTTCATCCGGCGCTGGTAGCGGGCGCGGAGGAGTTCGTCCTCCAGCATAGCCAGCAGCGACGGGGAAATGGAGATCGTGAGCCCCCACGGCACGCCTTCGCGGTCAAGCGCGTCAAACCGCTCCAACAGCGGGATGTACGTTTCGGTGATCGCCTCGAAGAGCCACAGTTCCTCCAGGAACTGCTCGAACTCCGGGTGCCGGACAAACGGCAGGTGGGCGTGCAGGACAAATGAAAGATAACCCTTGGCCACTACTTGGCTCCTCCGTTCGCTGATTTCAGGATATTGTTATAAAGGATGCACATTTCTACCGCGAGACCGTCCATTGATTGTGGCGCAGCCGCCTGACGGCGATGTGCCAGATGTTGGCCGTGATGGTGGGGATTGTTAAACATTTCCTGCAAGCCCCAGATGACGGACCCCGGATTATCGTAAACCACGAGACCGTTTTCGCCGTGATTCACGCAGCCGATTCGCGCCTGATGGGTCGTGAGGACAGATTTGCCGTTTTCCAGCGCCAAGTGAGCCAGCCCCTCGTCCTGCCAGGTCCGGGCCGGGATGACCACGAAATCCGAGGCTGCCAGCAGGTCCATAAACTCGTCCCGGGTGACATGGCCGACAAAACGAATGCGGCCGCCGTGGCCACTGTGGTGTGCCCGGCTTTCCAGCTCCTGACGGAGTGGTCCGTTGCCCGCAAAGATCAATTGCGCTTCATGGTGATTCCCGCAAACGTGCTCCATCGCAGTCAGCAAAAGGTCCGCGCCGGAGGCATGGGAGACCTCGCCGGAGAATAACGCCAATGGCGCGACAGGGCTAAGGTGGTAGCGTTTCTTCACCGCGCCCGGATCAAATGCCTGCGGGATGACGCCTTGAAACAGATCCGGCAAAATGACGACACGGTCCTCGCGAATGCCTTGGTCCGCGATGAGTTGGTTACGCGTTTCACTGTGCGGCGTGATGACCCAGTCCGCCTTTTTCAGTGCGGCACCTTCGGCCTTCAATGCGGCTTCATTCGGGGCACGTCCCCGCATGCTCGCGCGCTCTTTTTCCGTGGCATGCAGGCTGAGCACCAATGGTGCCTTGGCCTTTTTGGCGAGCTTGGCAGCGGCGGCGACGGAGTCCACATCATGCGCATGGACCAGGGAAACCTTGCCTGAGGTTTTAGCATCGCCCTGATGAAAATGGACGCCTAGCGGTTCAGCCGCCGCGTGAACCTTGCCCAGGTATTCATTGAGACGGGCAGCAGAGTCGGCATTAGGATCGTCCGCCAGGTATACAACTTCGAGGTCCTCGGCCAGCGCCCCGCTCCAACTGCGGTGAATGCGCTCAAGAACGGGCGCGTCAAAAATGTTTTCCACCGGTGTCACACGCTCGAAGCGGCCACCTACGTAAAGGCCCCGCGTCGAGGTTTGTCCGGAACGCTGCGCACGGTCCATAAAGACCGTTTGCGAACGGGCAACGGCGCGGTAACGGCCATCGCGCAGGCGGAAACCGGCCTCGGCCAGGAAGAAGCGTTCGATACGGTCCGTGCGCCAATAATACCGGCCCCACAGCCCATCGACTTCGATGTCGAACTGGCTGTGCGCGTTGGTCCCGTCAAAGTTGATCCAGGAGACGTCGTACAGGCGCAGGGTCTGCCGGGCACCGTTAAAGGCGTCGCCTTCCTCGGCCTGCACGGCATCGATCGCGGCTTTGTCGAGTGCCCATTGAAGATAGGCAAGGCCGGACCGGATGGGGACAAAGGCGAGGTAGTTTCCGGGCGGAGTCGCGTTGTATTGCTGGCCGATTTTCCAAGCGACCGAGCGCATTCGCTCCATCACTTCAGGTTCGTATGCTGCGGAACTCATATAAGCAAGTGGGGTGTTTCATCTTCAGCAGGGTTCAACCGGGGGAGCAAGTTAAAAGGATTTCACGTCAAAATTCAGTTCCTGGAAGAGCTGGCACAGCGTCTGCAGCAGGGCAATTTCACTTGACTCCACCCCTTCGCAAATCATCCTAAGCCGTCCAATGCCCAGCCATCCGCCACGAGTCGAATCCGGCCCACAGACCGACCCGGAGCAATTGCGACTCATCGCGGAAGCTATTGATTCCCGCGAACTTCCGCAAGATCATCCCGGCCTGGTGCTGATTCCCGAAGCTCCGGGGCGTGTCCACGCAAGTTGGTCCATTGACCCCAACGTGTTGGCCCGC